>NZ_JBATHS010000323.1:0-1781 GCF_049667165.1 Maribacter sp. | reverse complement strand
CATTCAACATTTCAGGTCCTGCGAGGCCCAGTTTTGCGGTTTGGTCACTAAAAGTACCATCCCCATTATTATGGTAAAATACATTCGGGCCATAGTTCAATAGGTAAAGGTCCTGAAACCCATCATTGTCCAGGTCCAGGGCCCCGGCGGCCATGCTCCAAGTTCGATTATCGACACCCGCCTTTTTCGAAATTTCGGTAAAAGTACCATTTCCATTATTCTTATAAAGTTTGTTGGGCGTATCCTTAAACACCTTGCCTTCAGGTTGGGAAATGCCTTCCAAGTAAGTTCCGTTCATAAGATACAGATCCATAAGGCCATCATTGTTGTAATCAAAAACTGTGATCCCAGAACCACTGCTTTCCAATATGTTTTCATAGGTTTTATCCCCAAAGGTGTATCTGAAATCAATACCTGCCTCCTTGGTTACTTCCTTGAGCTGAACACCCTTGTTTTGGGCGCCAAGTGCAAATGGGATACAGCCAAATATAATGAAGGCTACTACTTTTCCAATCTTATGTCTCATTGAAGGCTTTTTTGCTTGATTCCTTTGCGGTAACCTTCATCGGTTACAATCCTGGTGTTATATTCTGCATGGTATTCCTGTAGTTCAGGGGTGTTGGGGTAGATGTCTTTTTCCGAAGGAGGATAACTACCCATTCCATGGTACGGTAGGGGTAGTACTGAATTGCCGTGTGCCGTATTCAAATCGCCATCCTTTACCCAACCAACACTGTGTATCAAGAAATCCCTTGTCCATCCCTGCTGCAATTTCGGTAGCTTGTTTGCGTCGAACTTTATAGTGGTCTCATCCCCGGCATTTGAAACGATGTATTGATTGTCGGGATCGGTTAAGAGAGGCAACACATCCCCATAGCGGGTATAGTTGCCCGTAAGATCGCGCCATTTTGTGTTTAGGTCAACTTCATCATAATCGAACCAATGGGGGCCATATCGACCTCCTTTTTTATAGGTTCTCGAAAATCCACGATAGTGCAGGTCTGCAGCGATAGGGTTTAATGTCGTCGACCTTACGGGGACTCTTGGATTGTTCTTCGCCAAGAAGATTTCATCCCAATAGATTTCCATATTGGTCTGGATTCTTACCCGATGATCTTTACTTAAAAACCTGCCGGATAGGTCGGCGATTACGTTCTTATCTTTTCCCATGGGGAAACCAAGGTTTGCGATGACGGTTTCCCACTCCCCTTTTTCATTGATCACTTGAATGTTGGGGGGATGTACCTGTATCTCGTCGGATTGTGACAAGGCTACATTGATACTGGCATCCGTAGGGAATATCCATCCATTCAAGATCAAAAACACATTTTCGGTTGACTTCAATTCCCCGAAATCAAGAATCAGGTCATGCATTTCTGTGACCCCTTGATATTTATCGGGTTTAAAATTGGAAATGTACCTGTCATCTTTTTTCGTTATAAATGCGCGTAAATCGTTGCCTTTGTCATCGGTGGCGGAAAGGGGGTGTTGTTTTTGTTCGAATTGGAACAGTTCCAATCCCGGGAACGGGGGTGGCGAAAACTGTTCTGGCACGAAAACATCAACGGAATCCGGATGATCCACAACCACCAATTGCATCTGGTCCATGTAGATGGTTTCCCATAATTCAGATGTCATCTGTACCATATAGGCCCCCTCTTTCTCCTGCAACATTTCACCTGGTATTTTTATATAATCATCAGAGGCGTCGGCAAAAGCGTATTGCGCTTTCCCTCCCATGATTCCCAAGGGCATGCCCAATGCACTTCGCCATGTAATAT
>NZ_JBATHS010000322.1:0-9587 GCF_049667165.1 Maribacter sp. | reverse complement strand
ATCCAGATCCAGTCTTCAAGACCGGTTTTCAACACGTCCTATGAAACCCCGATTTTCAATTATAAGGACAATCAATTCAACTTTGAATATATCGAATTCCAACCTTTGGTTTTCAATGAGAATGTATTCGAATCGAATTTGGTGAGCGTCATAGCCTATTATGTGTATGTCATTTTAGGGTTGGATGCCGATACCTTTTCCCTTGAAGGGGGAAGCGAGAGTTTTAGAAAGGCCCAGAATATTGTTACCCAGGCACAAAGTAGTAACTCTTTGGGTTGGAGTCAATCTTCTGATCGCAGTCGTTTCGAATTGGTAGACAACTTGATGTCAAACACCTATAGGGAATACCGTGTGGCAATGTACAACTATCATAGAAAGGGCATCGACATTCTTGCCGATAACAACAGCACGGGTAAACAGGTGATTGCTGGGACCTTGAACTTGTTCGAGACCATGATTAAAAGAAGGCCCAATGCCTTTTTGGTCTCCACGTTTTTCGATGCAAAATCCGATGAGATCCGCAATATCTTTTCCGATGGTCCTAAAGTAGATGTGATCAAGTTAAAGGAAACCTTGAATCAAATCGCACCCCTGTATTCCAATACTTGGAATGAGATAAAATATTGATCCCCATTTTTTTCAACTGAAATATAAATTATCTTTACGGCAATCCGAAAATTAAGGTTTTGCTGAGCAATCTCTCCATTACGAACTATGCATTGATCAATAGGTTAAATGTGTCCTTTATGGGCGGATTTACTTGTATCACAGGGGAAACAGGCGCTGGTAAATCAATTTTATTGGGTGGACTTTCCTTGGTTTTGGGCAAACGGGCCGACCTTTCCACACTGCGAAATAAGGATGAAAAGTGTATTGTTGAAAGTGAGTTTGAAATCGGCAACTATGGTCTTTCATCTTTTTTTGCAGAAAATGATTTGGATTATGAAGAGAAGACCATCATTCGAAGGGAGATCTTACCCAGTGGTAAATCACGTGCCTTTATTAATGATACGCCCGTAAATTTGGATGTACTGTCCAAGTTGGGCGATAGATTGATCGATGTACATTCCCAGCATCAAACTTTGCAACTGGCAGAAAACGAGTTCCAATTTAAGGTAATCGATTCACTTGCAGATACCAAGACGATGCGCACTGAGTATACCGATCAATTGAAGAAATATCAAAATACTGCCTTGCAATTGGATGGATTGATCGACTTTCAGGCCAACGCCATAAAGGAACATGAGTATAACAGTTTTTTATTGAAAGAGTTGGAAGAAGCCCAGCTTCAAGAGGGGATGCTCGAAGAATTGGAAGAGCAATATGAACAAATGAGCAATATTGAGACCATTGTTGAACTATTGTCAAAAGGTCATCAGGTATTGAATGAGGAGCAAATAGGTCTATTGAACCTCTTGACAGAATTAAAGCAGGTATCGAATAAACTTTCGAGTTTTGGATCAGCCTACCAAGCATTGGACGGTAGAATACAATCCGTTCGCATTGAAATGGATGATATTGGCTCAGAATTGCAGGAGCTATTGGAGAAGGCAGATCTGGATCCAAAAGTATTGGATGAGGTAAACACCAAATTACAAGTGCTTTACAACCTACAGAAAAAGCATGGAGTGCGCGAAATTTCCGAATTGATTGGAATAAAGGAGGAACTTGCTGAAAAAGTTGAGGCGACCGAGAACATCGAGGCTAAAATTGCAGCCAAGGAAAAGCAATTGGAAACAGAGAAGCTTGAACTTGATAAATTGGCCTCTAAAATTTCAAAGGAACGACAGAAGGTCATCCCTGACTTAAAACGGCAATTGGAAGAACGTTTGGCTTTGTTGGGCATGCCCAATGCCCGTTTCAACATTGGTATCCGCCCGGCAATGGATTTCAAACCCAATGGAAAGGATGAGTTGTCCTTTTTGTTTGCGGCGAATAAAGGGACTGATTTCGGGGATCTTAAGAAAGTAGCTTCTGGAGGTGAACTTTCCCGTATCATGCTGACCATAAAGTCGATACTGGCCAAATACGAAAGCCTGCCTACGATGATGTTCGATGAAATCGATTCCGGGGTTTCCGGGGAAATCTCAAACCGTATGGCCGAGATCATGTTTGAAATGAGCAAGAGCATGCAGATATTTTCCATAACGCACCTACCGCAAGTGGCCTCCAAAGGCGACCACCATTTTAAGGTGTACAAAGAGGACAAGGACAGTGGTACCTTAACGAACATGAAAGAACTATCACAAGAAGAAAGGGTGCTTGAGTTGGCGGAAATGTTAGGTGGCAAGGCGCTATCGGATTCTGCCATGGCCCATGCCAGGCAATTGTTGAACTAAGGCTATTTTACCATCAAATCGGACAATCTTTTTATTCAACATATTTTAAATATCTTTGTCGAAATAATCAACTAAGAAAACGAGAACATGGCGTATAATTTATTAAAAGGAAAAAGGGGAATTATTTTTGGAGCTTTAGATGCAAATTCAATTGCTTGGAAAACTGCAGAGCGAATTCATGAAGAAGGAGGCACGTTTGTACTTACCAATGCGCCAATCGCTTTGCGCATGGGAACTATTTCTGAACTTGCGGAAAAAACAAATTCTGAGATTGTACCTGCAGATGCAACTTCAATGATGGATCTCGAAAACTTGGTAGACAAAGCTGTGGAGATATTGGGAGGAAAAATCGATTTCGTTTTACATTCAATTGGGATGTCTGTAAATGTACGTAGAGGAAATCCTTATACGCATCAAGATTATAATTTCACAAAGACAGGTTGGGATGTTTCCGCTTTGTCTTTCCATAGAACGATGAGTGTGCTTTACAACAAAGATGCCGTTAGTGAATGGGGAAGTATTGTAGGATTGACCTATATGGCAGCACAACGTGTATTCCCTGATTATAATGATATGGCGGATAATAAAGCCTATTTAGAATCTGTAGCACGTAGTTTTGGGTATTTCTTTGGACGGGATAAAAAAGTAAGGGTCAACACCGTTTCCCAATCCCCAACGCCAACAACAGCCGGTAGTGGCGTAAAAGGATTTGACGGTTTCTTGGCTTATGCAGAAAAAATGTCACCACTGGGTAATGCAACGGCATTGGAATGTGCAGATTATATCGTAACACTATTTTCAGATTTGACAAAGAAAGTAACACTTCAAAACTTATTCCATGATGGGGGCTTCTCTAATATGGGAGTAAGTACTGCTATAATGGAAGATTTTATGAAGAACAATGCTCCAGAAGAAACGGTGGCAGAGACGGTTAAGAAAGAGCGTAAAAAGTAGCGATTAACGTATAATGATATAAAGGAGGTCTTTTTAAGACCTCTTTTTTTTGTGCCATTTTTTCCATTGTATGAGTTTTGTCACCTTTTTTGCGAAAATGAGGTGTTATTTTTGGTACGGTTTAACAATCAATCCAAATAACACTTATGAAATGAGCCAGAACAATTAAGTTGCAACCAACCGCATTGTTCCAAGGCGAATTACATCTGACCAATAAAAATATAATATAATTTAAACAGATGAAACCACTCAAAATAGTTGTGCTGATTAAACAAGTGCCAGACACAAGAAATGTCGGTCCAGATGCAATGAAACCAGATGGTACGGTCAATCGCGGAAAATTGGATACCGTATTCAACCCTGATGACTTGCATGCTTTGGAATTGGCGCTTAATTTGAAAGATAGGGTTCCTGATACAGAAGTTACTGTAATGACCATGGGTCCCAGAAGAGCTGCCGATATTATTAGGGATAGTTTATATAGGGGCGCAGATAAAGGAATAATGATTTCAGATAAGCGGTTTGGAGGCGCAGATACTTTGGCAACAAGTTATACGCTTGTACGCGCAATTCAAAAATTGCCTTCTTTCGACATTATCATGGGCGGAAGACAAGCCATTGATGGAGATACCGCTCAGGTTGGCCCGCAATGTGCAGAAAAACTGGGCGTACCTCAAATAACCTATGTAGAAGAGATCATCTCGATTACAAATGATGAAGTTGTTGCCAAACGACGATTATCAAAAGGAGTTGAAATCGTTTCCTCACCACTGCCATGCTTAATGACCGTGCATGGGGCTTCACCTGCGTGTCGATCTAAAGAAGCAAAACGGATCATGCAATATAAATATGCCAGAACCACTTCCGAAATTCGTTCAACCGATGAGTTTTTGAAAGCATTACATGCTAAAAGACCCTATTTGACAATTCCAGAATGGGGCGTTGAGGATATTGATGCAGATGTGGCTAAAATTGGATTACCAGGTTCGCCAACAAAAGTAAAGAGTGTAGAAAGCATAGTTTTAACGGCTAATGAAGCAAAGGTTTTATCAGATTCGGATGTGGATATAGAAAATATGATCAAAGAGTTGATCAATCACCATATAATTGGATAATTGCTATTAAATAAAATTCAAATGAAAAGCGTATTTGTTTATTGCGAAGTTGAAAATCAGAAGGTTGCAGAAATAAGTCAGGAGTTATTATCAACAGGAAAAAAACTAGCTACAAAATTAGGTGCTCCTCTTGAAGCCATGGTTTTCGGCAATCAGTTGGAAGGAATCGAAGGTCAGATTTCCCCATATGGTGTGGATAGAATATTTGTGGCAGATGACGAAAGATTAGAACCGTATAGAACGTTGCCACATTCAGCGATTGCGACCCATGTTTTAAAACAGGAAGAACCTCAAATCGTCCTATTTGGTGCCACATCGGTAGGCAGGGATTTGGCGCCACGATTGGCTTCAGCCTTGAATTGCGGATTAACCGCCGATACGACCATTTTGGATATCGGCGATCATTTTGAGAAAAAAGAAAAGAAGGAATACAAAGATTTACTCTATGCAATAAGACCAGCTTTTGGGGGTAGTATTATGGCGAATATCATCAATTGGGACCAACATCCACAAATGGCCACGGTTAGGGAAGGCGTCATGAAAAAAGAGGTTTTTGATGAAAATTATAAATCAAAAATTGTTGAAGTAGATGTAAACTCAATAGTGAGCGATGAACATTTCGTTGTCAAAATCATAGAACGGCATATCGTAGAATCAGATGTAAATCTTAAAGAGGCGCCAATTATCGTAGCAGGGGGTTATGGGGTCGGTTCCAAAGAGAATTTCGAGCGTCTAGAAGAGCTGGCAAATTTATTGGGGGGCGAAGTAGGAGGCTCAAGAGCAGCTGTTGATGCTGGTTTTATTGATCATAATCGTCAGATTGGTCAAACAGGAACAACCGTAAGACCAAAACTCTATATAGCTGCCGGTATTTCCGGTGCCATTCAGCATACAGCAGGAATGCAAGATGCTTCGATGATCATTGCAATTAATAATGACCCGGAAGCACCGATAAATAGCCTTGCAGATTACGTGATTCATGGTGATTTAGGCGTTGTAATTCCTAAGATGATCAAATTTTATAAAGCCAACGCTAAATAGGGGTTTTAGATAGCGTTGTAAAAACCAAACTTAAAAAAGTAGAAAATGGATAATTTTTTTACCGATACACCCGATTTCAAATTTCATTTGACCCATCCGCTTTTTCAAAAAGTAGTTGCGCTTAAAGAGAAAAATTTCAAAGAATCCGAACACTATGATTTTGCACCTTTACATCATGAAGATGCTTTGGATAACTATGATAAAGTTTTGGAAATCGTTGGGGAAATTTGCGCGAATACTATAGCTGCAAATGCAGAATCGGTCGATTTGGAAGGTCCACATCTGGAAAATAATGAAGTGATCTATGCCAAAGGAACAACGGAAGATTACAAAGCACTTTATAATGCGGGTCTTATTGGGATGTCACTCCCTAGAAAATATGGGGGATTGAACTTTCCCATGTTACCCTATGTCATGGCTGCGGAAATGGTCGCAAGGGCAGATGCCGGATTTGCAAACATTTGGGGATTACAGGATTGTGCCGAAACTATTTATGAATTCGGTTCTGAAGAACAAAAGGATAAATATTTACCTCGGTTCAATCGTGATGGTGCAACGGCAGCAATGGTATTGACAGAGCCAGATGCGGGCTCGGATTTGCAATCCGTAAAATTGAAAGCCACTTTTGATGAAAAGGAAAACACGTGGAAATTAAATGGTGTCAAACGTTTTATCACCAATGGGGATGCCGATATATCATTGGTTCTTGCTAGATCGGAAGATGGCACCTTGGATGCAAGGGGTTTATCAATGTATATCTATGATAGAAACGACCACGCAGTTCAAGTACGACACTTAGAGAAGAAATTGGGTATCAAAGGTTCTCCGACCTGTGAGTTGGTATTTAAGGATGCACCTGCGGAATTGGTGGGCAAAGAACGCTTCGGATTGATTAAATATGTCATGGCCCTTATGAATTCAGCGCGTTTGGGAGTTGGGGCACAATCGGTTGGTATTGCCGATGCCGCGTATCATGAAGCTTTGAAATATGCTCAAGACAGGGCACAGTTTGGTAAAGTGATTTTAAAATTCCCTGCGGTATACGAGATGATAACCAATATGAAGGTGAAAATTGACGCTTTACGTTCCCTATTATACGAAACCACTTTATTTGTGGATATCACAAAAGCGTATGAAGAAACTATGAAAGAGCGCAACTTAGAAAAAGAAGAGCGTGCCGAAATGAAGCATTATATGAAATTGGCCAATGTTTTTACGCCATTGATAAAACTTACCGCTAGTGAAGCATGTAATGCGATCGCATATGATTCGCTTCAAATTCATGGTGGAACCGGGTTTATGAAGGATTTCCCCATAGAACGTATCTATAGGGATGCCAGAATTACATCGATATATGAAGGTACTTCACAATTACAGGCGGTTGCTGCCGTAAAAGGAGTTACAACTGGAGTTTATCTTGAGCAAATCAAGTATTACGATACTCAAATATCCGATAAGAATTGTGAGATCAGAACCAAGCTTCATAAGATGACTGAAGCTTACGAAACCATTACCAATAGGGTTATTGAATTGAATAACAACGAGTTGATCGATTTTCATTCCAGGCGATTGGTAGAAATGGCAGGAAACATTATCATGGGGTATCTTTTGGTCTTGAACAGCCAAAAAAATGAAGCCTTCTCTAAATCGGCAAGATTATTTGTGAATCTTGTAAGATCTGAAAATTTTGAGAGTTATAATTTTATTGAAAATTTTGAGGTTTCAGAGTTGGAATTCTATAGAGTCTTAAAACCCGAAGCGGTTATGGAGGACATTTCCTAAATACCGTATGGGACCCTATGATGCCGCAAAACCAACCTTGCTATTTTAAAGCAAGGTTTTTTGGCTATACAAGGTTTTGGAACGCATGTGCCGTTTCTGCATTCAGATAAAAGGAGTAAAAAACATCATTTTCTTTTACCGTATTTTGAATGGATACATCGTATTGATTGTAATATGGATTAATTACTTTTGTTCGGACCCATGAAAGCAAAAGATGTTTCCTTTATTATTCCTGTTTATAATAGACCCGACGAGGTTAAAGAACTCTTGGATAGTTTTTTGAAGTTGCAAGGCAATACCGATTTTGAGATTGTCATTGTTGAGGATGGCTCTCAGATTTCATCTAAAGATGTCGTGGCACAACATGATAAAACGCTTCGTATTTCCTATTTCCAAAAGCCGAATTCAGGCCCAGGCGATTCCAGGAACTACGGCATGCAACGTGCTAAGGGCAACTACTTTATCATCTTGGATTCTGACTGCATACTGCCGCCACAATATTTAACTGAAGTTTTAAATTCACTGAATGAACATTTTGTGCACTGTTACGGAGGGCCCGATGCCGCACACGATTCTTTCACAAAGGTTCAGAAGGCAATCAACTATGCCATGACTTCTGTTTTTTCCACAGGAGGTATCCGTGGCGGAAAGACGGCCGTCGATAAATTCCAGCCTCGAAGTTTTAATATGGGGATTTCAAAGGAAGCCTTTGACAAGGTCGGGGGCTATGGCAAGATACATCCCGGGGAAGATCCTGATTTGACGATTCGCATATGGAACCAAGGGTATGAAACCAAGTTGATACCCGAGGCCTTCGTCTATCATAAACGTAGGATAGATTGGCACAAGTTTTTTATCCAAGTCAACAAGTTTGGTATGGTACGGCCAATTTTGAACAAATGGCATCCCGAAACCGTTAAGGTGACCTATTGGTTCCCTACGCTTTTTTGTCTGGGATTTCTGGTCTCACTGTGCTTATTGGTTTTTAAGATCGTGCTGCCCTTTGGGTTCTATGTGTTATATTTTGCAGCGATATTCATCGATTCGTTGATAAAGAATAGAAACGTGATGGTTGCCTTACTTTCGATACTTGCGGTAGGGATCCAATTCTTGGGTTATGGTATGGGTTTTCTTAAATCAACCTTTTGGATTAATTTTAGCAAAAAGAAACCCAAAGACTTATTTCCTAATTTATTTTTCAACTAGAATTTTCAGAAAGTGCTACTAAAAATCAAGAACATACTCAAAAGACGCCAAGCAAAAATGTTTTTGATGTTCCTGTTATGTTCTAGTTTGATCTGGTTTTTGAACAATCTATCGGAGACCTACACCAACAACGCGACCTTTAATTTGATATTTGATAACGTTCCTGACAGTCTTTTACTCACCAAGACCTCTAAAAAGCAGGTCGATGTGAAAATACAGGCCACTGGATTTCAATTTTTAGGTTTCAATTTCAGGAACAAGGAAGTCAAGATCGATGTCGCTTCGATAAGCCGATCAAAAGGCCGGTATTTTATTCCCGAAAGTGTATATCGAAAACAAATCGTAAAACAATTACGATCAATGGTATTGGAAGACATCGATCGGGATACGCTCTATTTTGAATTTACCCGTTTGGGAACCAAGGTTGTGCCCGTGCATTCAAAATTGAAGGTTACGCTTGCGCAAAACCACATGTTGGATGGGCCGCTGCTTATAGAGCCCAATGAAGTGACCATCAATGGCCCGATTCATGTGCTGGATACCATAAAGTGGGTGAATACGGTCCCATTGGACCTGTTTGAAATAGCCGCTGACTTTACCACAGAGTTGGCCTTATCTAAAAGCGGGGAATCGGACCATTTAGTCTATTCAAATAATACGGTTATTGTGCAAGGTAAGGTAACGCGATTTTCAGAAAAGATGGTCAATGTCCCCATTCAAGTGATCAACTTGCCAAAAAGGTATGCCATTCGAACTTTTCCAGAGGTGGTTGCCGTGCTTTGCAAGGGTTCTTTGGATGAGTTAAAAGAACTGGAAAGCTCGGGTTTTGAGGTGGTCGCGGATTATAATTCGATAAAGGACAATGCATCGAAAACCATAGCGCTACAATTAGTTAGGAAGCCTGAGAATCTACAAAGTGCGGAATTGAATGAAACCCAAGTAGAATATATATTGAAAAGACAATGACAACAGTTGCATTGACGGGTAGTATAGGAAGTGGTAAAAGCACGGTGGCCAAAATGTTCAAGAGACTTGGCGTGCCTGTTTATAACTCGGATAAGGAAGCCAAAAAGTTGATGCAGTCCTCTAAGAAGTTACGATCCGCTATAACCAAACTATTTGGGGAAAGGGCATACGTCGACAAAAAATT
>NZ_JBATHS010000321.1:0-12627 GCF_049667165.1 Maribacter sp. | reverse complement strand
GGGTGGCGTGGTTCAGGATATTTCCCTGTCCTATCAACTTTTTGGAAAACCACTCTATGAGGCCCCTATCGTATTGGTCAACCATGCCTTGACGGGCAATTCAAATGTCACCGGTACAGAAGGATGGTGGTCGGCCCTTATTGGCGAAGGAAAGTGTATCGATACGGACAAGTATACCATACTGGCCTTCAATATTCCAGGCAATGGTTATGATGGCTTTGTGATTGATAATTATAAGGATTTTGTGGCAGGCGATATCGCGCGTATTTTTTTGATTGGATTGAAAGAATTGAAAATCGATAAACTATTCGCTCTGATAGGGGGTTCATTGGGAGGTGGAATAGCTTGGGAGATGGCTGCCATCAACCCCAAATTGTCCACCCATTTGATTCCGGTTGCCTCAGACTGGAAAAGCACCGATTGGCTAATTGCCAATTGCCAAATACAAGAGCAATTCCTGATCAATTCGAAACAACCGGTCCATGATGCACGTATGCATGCCATGTTATGCTATCGCACACCGGAATCTTTTAAAGAACGTTTCAAGAGAAGTACGAATGAGGAGTTGCAGGTTTTCAATGTAGAAAGTTGGTTAATGCACCATGGGGATAAACTAAAGGACCGTTTTCAATTATCGGCCTATAAGTTGATGAACCAATTATTAAAGACCATCGATATTACACGAAACGGAGAAAGTGCGTTCATTGCACTTCAGAATAGCGATACGAATATCCATATCGTAGGGGTCGATTCGGATCTCTTTTTTACTGCCAAGGAAAATAAGGAAACCTTTAAACAATTGGCGCAGGCAAAAAGCAATGTTACCTATGGTGAAGTTCAGTCTTTACATGGACATGATGCCTTTTTGATCGAGTTCGGCCAAATGGAAAAACTGCTCAATGCAATCTTCAATACCAATGGTAAGACCGATCGGATCAAAATCTTGAAATTCGGGGGTAAGTCATTGAGCAATGGGGAAGGTTTAGGACATGTTTTGGATATTATTGCCCAGAAAGTCGAAAATGGTGAAAATATAGCAGTGGTGTTATCCGCACGTGAAAAAGCGACAGATCAATTGGAAACGATGCTAGAAAAGGCGGCACATGGTGAGGATTATTCGAAGGACTTTACCGCTTTCGAAAAATACCAGACCCATACTTTTAAGAATGTGAGCCTTTCCGAGGAGTATGGGGCATTGTTCAAATTATTCGAGGGCGTTTCACTACTAGGGGATTACAGTCCCAAAATCAGGGATCAGGTACTGGCCTATGGCGAGGTTATTTCTGCTAAATTGATAACCAAACTTTTGATAGGCAGGGGAATCAATGCGAAGTTGATGGATTCCCGAAAATTGATAAAGACTGACAATACGTTTGGTGACGCCCATGTGATCGAAACGATTTCCAAAGAAAATGTGTTGCGTGAATTCGCGCAATTAAGCCATGATACCGTACCCGTAATAACCGGGTTCATTGCATCCACAGTAGATAATGAAACAACCACCTTGGGCAGAAACGGCAGTAATTATTCCGCTGCGATGTTGGCCAATTACCTCGATGCCGAAGAACTTCAGAATTACACCCATGTTGATGGTATTTTCACGGCAAATCCAGATTATGTTTCCGAAGCAAAGCGCATATCGGAGCTTTCCTATAGCGAGGCCAATGAATTGGCAAATTTTGGGGCGACGATATTGCATGCCAAAACCATAATTCCATTGATCGAGAAGAATATTCCCTTGCGAATACTGAATACGTTCAATAGTGCCAATGAGGGCACGCTGATCAGTGCAAAATCGAATAAGGAGGGCATCAAATCTCTATCGGTCATCGAGAATGTGGCCTTGATCAATCTCGAAGGAAGGGGATTGTTGGGTAAGGTCGGGGTCGATGCTAGGATATTCAGAGCACTCGGGGATAATAATATCAGCGTAAGTATCGTATCACAAGGCTCTTCGGAACGCGGTATTGGTCTTGTAGTCAAAGCCGAGAAGGCACAAAAGGCAAAAATCGCTTTGCAACGCGAGTTTGCCCATGATTTTCAATCGAAGGACATAAATCAAATCACTGTTGTGAACGATGTCTCTGTTATTTCGATCGTTGGCCAGGACTTAAGCACCTTTCATAAGCCATATAATTCCCTGATCAAAAACCAGATTATTCCTTTGCTCTTCAACAACACCGTAACGGGCAAGAATGTGAGTCTCGTGGTCAAAAAATCAGATTTGCACAAGGCACTGAATGTGATGCATGGACAGATTTTCGGGATCAGCAAGAAAGTAAACATGGTTGTTTTTGGCCATGGAAATGTTGGGGGCACGTTATTGGATCAAATCTTGAAATCATCAAAAACCATTGAAAAACGCAAAGGGATCGATTTAAAGGTTTTTGCAGTGGCCAATTCAAGAAAGGTTCTGTTCAATGAAAAGGGGATTCCGAAAAATTGGCGATCGAGCATTGTGGAAAAAGGGGTTCCCTATCAAATGAAGGATATTTTTGACTATGCCAGAAAAAATCATTTTGAAAACTTGATAGCTGTTGATAATACGGCCAGCGAGGATTTCGTGGCGAATTATTTCGATTTGGTTGAAAACGGATTCGATTTGGTTTCCTCCAATAAGATAGCAAATACCCTTGGTTTTGATTATTATCAATTGTTACGGGAAGAATTGGCGAAAAACCAAAAACAGTATTTGTATGAGACCAATGTGGGGGCAGGATTACCCCTGATCGATACCATAAAATTATTGCACCTTTCCGGTGAGAACATAACCCGTATCAAGGGTGTTTTTTCAGGGTCATTGAGTTATATTTTCAACACCTTCTCAGAGGTAAACGCCCCTTTTTCGGCCATATTGAAAGATGCCATCAACAAAGGTTTTACAGAACCCGACCCTAGGGAAGATCTGTCGGGGAATGATGTGGGGCGTAAATTATTGATTCTTGCCCGTGAATTGGACCTGAGGAATGAATTTTCGGATATCCATATACAAAATTTGATTCCTGAACTATTGCAAAAAGGAACTGTAGCCGAATTTTTAAGTAATTTGGATGTGCTTAATGACACGTTCAATGAATTGAAGAAGAACCAAAAACCAAATTATGTCTTGCGCTATGTGGGTGATCTACATGGCGATCTGAGAAAGGAAAAGGGTAAGTTGGATGTTAAATTGATTTCAGTACCAAAGGAAAGTGCTTTGGGACAGGTCAAGGGTTCCGATTCGATCATTGAGATCTATACCGAATCCTATGGGAAGCATCCCCTGGTCATACAAGGGGCTGGTGCAGGTGCTGCCGTTACGGCAAGAGGTGTTTTTGGTGATATTTTGAGAATAGCTGAGAAAGGCTGATTATGGGAAAGAACAAACATAAATTCGAAACGGAAGCGATTCGCACGCAATTGGAGCGCTCCCAATATCTGGAACATTCAACCCCGTTGTATCTAACATCGAGTTTTGTATTTGAAGATGCCGAGGATATGCGCGCCTCCTTTGCCGAGGAAAAGGAAAGGAATATTTACTCCCGTTATTCAAATCCCAATTCCTCCGAATTCATTGAAAAGGTATGTAACATGGAAGGTGCCGAGGATGGTTTTGCATTTGCATCGGGCATGGCGGCCGTAATTTCAACCTTTGCAGCCTTGTTACAGAGTGGCGACCATATTATTTCCGCTAGAAGTGTTTTTGGCTCGACACACAGCTTGTTCATGAATTTTTTCCCAAAATGGAATATTACCCATAGCTATTTTAAGATAGATGCATTGGATGAAATTGACCAATTGGTGACGCCTCAATCCAAAATCCTGTATGCCGAATCACCCACCAATCCGGGTGTGGATGTGTTGGATTTGGAAGAATTGGGTAAGATTGCCAAGAAACATAATTTGATATTGATCATCGATAATTGTTTCGCTTCCCCCTATTTGCAACAACCCATAAAGTTCGGGGCAGATTTGGTCATCCATTCGGGAACGAAATTGATGGACGGTCAGGGTAGGGTACTTGCGGGTATAACCGTAGGCAGAGCCGATCTTATAGATAAGGTCTATCGCTTTTCCCGAATTACCGGTCCGGCATTATCACCTTTCAATGCATGGGTATTGTCAAAAAGTCTTGAAACTTTAGCTGTACGGGTCGACAGGCATTGTGAGAATGCCTTAAAACTTGCGCAGTTTTTGGAACAGCACGAAAAAGTCAATTGGGTCAAATATCCTTTTCTAAAGTCGCATCCGAACTATGAGGTTGCCAAAAAACAGATGAAAGCCGGTGGCTGTGTGGTGGCCTTTGAGATAAAGGGCGGATTGGAAGCAGGGCGTGAATTTTTCGATTCCATTCAGTTATTGTCCTTATCAGCGAACCTTGGTGATTCTAGGAGTATCGTTACGCATCCGGCCTCAACCACCCATAGTAAGTTATCAAAGGAGGAAAGGCTGGCAGTGGGCATTAGCGATGGGTCAGTTCGCATCTCCGTAGGCTTGGAACATATAGAGGATATCATTAATGATATTTCACAAGCCTTGGGATAGAAAAGGTACTGCACAAGACCTGACTTTAGAGTTTGCCTTTAGCAATCTCAATATCTTTCAAAACTTGAGGATAGAAGAATTTCCATGAAAACTTCGTCGTTTTTATATGTAGCAGAGAAACTTCCTGGTATTGCCGTGAAGTGACATCGATGATGTTTTGCCAGTGACGTGCCGCGCGCTCCAAATGAATGATGGATTCTTTTTGAAGCTCTTTGTTTTGGGTCTTTACCGCTTCGTCAAGAGATACTCCTCCCCTCAGCTTTTCAGCAAAGTATAAGCTCAAATGTGCCCATGCTTCCATATCGTTGCGTTCTATTTCAAAGTTGACCCTTTCCTTGGCTGCCGAAAGTTCGATTTCACTACATAGCTGGAGGATCTTTTGCCCGTTTTCCTCCAGGTCATCGGCCAATTGCAAGGGGGTTATTTCCTCATCCTTAATGGGTGTATTTTGTAATTTTCTATCCGTAAATTGGGCTATGGAAAGATAGTTGACATCCAATGTAGGGTGATTGATCATTTCATCGATATTGATAAATGCCTTGGTTGCCTCTTTATAATTTCGGTATAATTGTCCTCCGTTGAGAAAACCCTCGCAGTACAAGGTAAAATCCCAAGTGCCTTTATAGAAGGAAGCCAGGGCTAAGGGCATACGGCTTCCCAAACGCAGTGCTTCGAACATTTTGCCTCCAACTTCATTCCCATATCTTAGCTCAAATTGTTTGATAAAAAAGGAATCATCGAGTTCGGGATCATAAAGTAACCTGCCCCACATTTGATAAAATTCCCATTGCTTCTCATAGGCATACTTCCAATTGTAGGCTGCACCGGCTTTCATGCGATATTCTTTTGCAGGGATATAGGTTTCAGAACCGACAAAATACCCAGCGACAAATTCTTGACCGTTCTTGGCTATATGTTCCCTTATAAAATCCGTATTGCCCCAGTTGAGCATTATAAAATCCTCATTTCGCATCGTCCATGCCATTTGATAGTTGCTGGGCTTTGGGTTCCAATATTGGTCACTGATACTCCCACCATGGGTAATGGACAAGTTTGGGGTGGAATGCCCATGGGACCAATTGAACTTAAACTCCATGATAATGGGATCCGGAAAGTCGGTATACGATTCAATGTAGTTGCGAGCCACTTCGGGGTCGATTGAAAATGGGGCTCTATGAATGAATTTTACCCGACGGTCAGCGTTGCGCATGCCCTCAACGAAGGTCTTTTTGACCCATAGCATGGCATCATCGATCGGCATTTTCATACGCTCTCCCATACTAACCCCCAACCCTGTAAGATTAGGATATTCATTGATGACCTGTGTAATGGATTCCCGCATATAATCTACAATAATCTGTGAGGTATCGGCCGGTGTAAAGCCATAGTGCCATTCTAGATCATCCCCATAATTGGCGACATTATGGGTCTCGGTCATTCCCGGGGATGTGATGATATTCCAATTCAGGATATAGGTTTCTATACCTCTTTCCTTGGCCATGCGAAACAACGTTCTCCAAAATTGTTGCCAATCGGCAAATTCTTGACCCGTAAACTGGGTGGCTTCAGGAAACTTTTCAGGTTGGATCATAAAGGTAAAAGGATGCAGGTTCCATAAGGTGAGTGCATTAAAACGATTATCCGCCATCATATCTAGAAAGCTTTCCCAAAAAACAGTATCCTTCACGGTTTCCATATGCAATTGCAAAGATTCGCCCTGTCTGTACGATGACCATGGCAGGTTGAACTTAATGGCACGAAAGTGGAATCTGGCATTTTCGGTTTTCTCTGCAATGTTTAAGATACTTTTGTTGACTTCAATCTGGTCCCGTAGGTCTAAGATGCCATACATCAAACCGCTCTCATCGCCACCAACCACATAGACTTTGTTGTTTTTTCTTATAATCTGATAACCTTCAGGCTTGAGTTTGTTGGGCTTTAATTGGTGTTTTTTGATGCTTGCAGCTTCATGCTCGCCGTTTAAAAAGATGACCTCAAAAAGGGTATGGGCCTGATCGTTATTGCTATCTAAACGATACCCGATTTTACCGAGGGAGCTTTCTAATTTTCTTAAGGCGATGGCACGCATATTACCATCGGTAGTTGGATTGGTGGCTGCATAATTTTGTAGCGTGCCACTTAAAAACGCTATCAATAAGATGCTAATGAATTTGGAAATGCGTTGTGGGTCAAAGATTTTTTTCATACCTAAAAAGTGATAGTTTTAGCCAAAGTGACATCTTTTTTTACATTTTCCAACATGTTTCGCCAGTCTAACATAGCCGTTCTGGCCAACATTTGTGAGCGATAATTTTTTTCTGAAACTTCCGTATATCTTTCCCAATCCAAAATGGCTGCTTCCAATAGGGCAACAGCTTTCTTTTGATGCGCTTTGGAGTTGTTGGTTTTATATAATGCAAGCTCGGTAGCTGCCTCTATCTTTTTAGCATAGTACAGACCCAAATAAGACATGGCGGCCATATCATCCAAAAGGGTATTGAGTTCTGCCGTGTTATTGCTACTGGCTAATTCGGTTACTGCTCTAAGTGCTTGATCTGCAAAGTTGTTTAAACTATCCACTACCTGAAGGGGTGTGATTTCAGCTACTGTTTTTCCCTTTGTTATGGCGTTGGCATATTGTATTGGGCTTGCAATGTTACTGTTGGCCATGGTAGGGTTTTCCATAAATATTTTTATATCATGAAAGCCAGTACGTGCATCGATACAAATTTCAGGTGAAAACTGGAAATCCCAATCACGCCAATGAAACACATTGACCTGCGGAATGATTTTGGAGGCGGCTTGCCAACCCGTATACAGTTTGTTGGCATCCGTTGCAGGAAAATGTGCCTGTAGTTTTTGGATAAAAAAGCCCTCATCAAGCTGATTGTTATAGGCCAATCTGCCCCATAGCATAAAGTTGTACCAATGCTTTTTGATTTCTAATTGCCCAGAGAGTTCAGGGTTTTTACTGGTAAATTCCTTGCCCCAGACATAACCATCAGAGCCCATATAAAAACCTGCGGTATATTCCTTTTGAAAATGACCGATAAAAGCCCTAACATAGTCAGGATCGCCCCAGCGGTACACAAAAATATCATCGTTTCTTAGGTTCCACCAAGACTTGAGATCAAATTCCTTCATTCTCTCAATATGGCCATCAGCAAAGTTTAGATAGGGAGACGAATAAAGTCTTGCCTTGGCATATTTAAAACTGGCTTCAAAAGAACCCGTATAGTCTTTCCAATAGTTCATGATCTTAGAAACATCAGTATTCCATACCCTGTGGATAAAATCGACCTTACGCTCTGGTTGTAATTTTTGAATATCGGTAAGTGCCAAGCCATAGGTTTCCCATATCCACTGTTCCCTGTTATAGGCGCCCAATTGATCACGCATATGCTCTCCGGCGGTTACGCCAATACCCTTTACATCTGGGTACGTTAAGAGAAAGGTTTTTACGGCTTCCCTGTAATAGGCGACATTCAGCGGGTTGTTCATCTGATTGGTAATACCGTATTTACCGGGAACTTCTTCCCACAATTCTTGGTCGTAGGTTCTATAAAATGGTTCCACAGGGGTGGCCACACTGTTAGGACAGACATTCCATGTGAAAAAATAGATTTCTATGCCGCGATCTTTGGCATGTTGCATCACTTTTTTCCAAAAGGCTATTTTTTCATCGATGGAGATTGTTTTTACTTTTTTAAGGTTTTCCATCACATTGCTGGATACCATTTGAGGTTCGGCCCATTCGTTTTCTTTTCCGATAGGTTTTAACGTGGTTACAAAAACATCGTCTAAGGCCACATCAGGATAGTCTGGTAATTTGATCATGGAAGGAAAGGGGTGGGGGTTCCACAAACTAAGGATGTTATATCTATGTAAGGCCAGGTCATCTAAATACGCTTCCCAAAAGCTCCATTCCCACATCTCTGCGATGTTTTCCTGCGCAGCATCACCGGAATCATCATAACTGGGGGTACGGGCATCCAGCGGAATATTGAATTTAATACCTCGTTTTTTGATATAGGGCTTTCCTTTGGTATTGGTTACTGTATTGTTTAATTCTATCTGTTCGGCCACTTCCAGTCCGCCATACATCAATCCGTTGGCGCCACCACCTTTGATAAGGATCTCATTATTATTTACAGTGATATCATAGGCTTCAGCTTCTAGATTGATGGTATCCAATTGAAATTGGATCTTATCAAAATGACTTTGCTTTTTTAATTGGATGTCCGCAATGTGTTTTGTGGCAAATTGAACTTGTGGTAAGGCATTTTGATCTTCTATTTTTTTTGTTGAACAAGAGGAGAGTGATGCAAACAACAAACATGTTGTAAAAAGCAATGCATATTTCATAGATTGGATATTTCGTTGGTCGATTACAATTTGCCCGCCAAGCCCTATCATTTGATAGCCGCATGGTATGCGGGATTACCTTTAGGCATATTCCATTGGCCATAAAAACGGACATGATAGGTACAGGTTGTTTTAAAAACCTGAAATTAATGATTTTGGTCTTGGTATCTCGGATTTATTACTGGACAATAACTGTACTGCCTAATGTTTTATCAAGTATTGAAGAATGCAATCAAATTCGGATGAACATTTTTCATATGGTGGTCGATTACGGCGTAGAATAATTTATCAATTGCTCGTTTGCAATACTTTTATATAATGTATATAAGTAGGATTTAATTCGCTTTCCTATTTTTCCCTATCTTCGCCCTATGCTTTCGAAAAAGACAAAATACGGTCTAAAGGCTTTGAGTTATTTGGCTTCCCAAGCGGATAGGCAACCCGTTCAGATTGCTGAAATTGCCAAGCACGAAAATATTTCCCAGAAGTTTCTTGAAAGTATATTACTGACCCTGCGGAAATCTGGGCTTTTGGGATCCAAAAAAGGAAAAGGGGGCGGGTATTACCTCATTAAGGACCCTGAGGATATACTTATGACCGATGTAATGCGCATTCTTGAGGGCCCTATAGCCTTGGTCCCTTGTGTAAGTCTAAATTTTTATGAAAAATGCGAAGATTGTCCCGATGAAGCCACCTGCGCCGTGCATAAATTAATGCTTCAGGTAAGGGACAGTGCCTTAACGGTATATCGACACAATACCTTGGCGGATATCATAAAATAGACTCCTGAATTGCCCAAGTATTGAACACTTCAATTGTTTTCCGAAGAATCATCAGTAATCGTAATTATTGATCGATTATTTTTCGAACTTTCGGCATTAAATTTATTAATCTACTAATTCAATAGGGTAAATCCCATTTTTTATGGGTTTTTAGCATGACAGTTTCATTTATAATTCTAAATTTGCATACTCTATTAAATTGATAGGGTAAAAAATTAGTATTGTATGATTGCAGATCGATTGATTTTGAATAAAAAAACGGAGAGCAGGGATTTTGCTACCGACAGAAAATCGGAAACACCCATTCGAAGTATAGCAAAGGCTTTAAGTTGGAGGGTGGTAGGTACGCTGGACACGCTGTTGATATCGTATCTTTTGACAGGTAAAATAACCTTGGCCGCATCGATCGCCTCAATTGATTTTTTAACCAAGATGGTATTGTATTTTTTCCATGAAAGGGCTTGGAACCTTGTCACTTGGGGAAAAAAATAACCTACCTAATTCTAACAATGAAGCTATGGATTTTACGGAGGATAGGATCAAAGAACTGAATATTCAATTAAAGGAAAAAACACCGGGACAAGTTATTTCCTGGGCTTTTGAACATGCCAAGAATGCAGTGGTCACCACGAATTTTAGGCCCTATGAAGTGGCTATTCTAAATGCGGTTGTTGAAATACAGGCAAATGTTCCCATAATCTGGTGCGATACAGGGTACAATACACCCCAAACCTATGCACATGCCGAGAAATTGATCGCAGCTCTTAATTTGAATATCAAATTATATGTGCCCAAGCAGACAGTGGCACATCGTAATGTGGTCATGGGCATTCCTGGTATAGACGACCCAAGACATACCGAGTTTACCGAACAGGTTAAATTGGAACCTTTTAGAAGGGCAATGGCCGAAATTCGACCAGATGTATGGTTCACCAATTTAAGAAAAGGACAGACAGCACTAAGAAACACATTGGATATACTAAGCCTTAGTAAGGACGGAGTTTTGAAGGTGAGTCCATTCTATCACTGGACCGATGAAGAATTGGATGCATATTTGGCTGAAAGAAACCTTCCCAATGAGCACAAATATTTTGATCCCACCAAGGTTCTCGAGAACCGGGAGTGTGGCTTACACATTTAATATAGTACATAAAAGTAGTAGCGCATGGATTTAATGAAAGATACATCACACATTAACCCCTTGGAAAATGAGGCGATTTACATTATTCGGGAAGTAGCCGCACAGTTTGAGAAACCTGTTTTGTTGTTTTCCGGAGGAAAGGATTCGATTACCTTGGTGCGTTTGGCACAAAAAGCATTTTATCCTGCGAAGATTCCATTTCCTTTGATGCATATCGATACCGGCCACAACTTTCCTGAAACCATCGAATTTCGCGATAGATTGGTTGAGGAATTAGGGCTCGAATTAATCGTAAGAAATGTTCAGGATAGTATAGATCAAGGTAAGGTTAAGGAAGAGACCGGTCGCTATTCAAGTAGAAACTCCCTACAGACCACCACACTTTTGGATGCTATCGAGGAATTCAAGTTCGACGCCTGTATCGGGGGAGCCAGGCGAGATGAGGAGAAGGCCAGGGCTAAGGAACGTATTTTTTCAGTACGCGACGATTTTGGGCAATGGGATGAGAAAAATCAAAGACCCGAATTGTTCGATATGCTGAACGGGCAAATAGACTTGGGACAAAATGTACGTGTTTTTCCTATTTCGAATTGGACAGAATTGGATGTGTGGTCCTATATCGAAAAAGAGAATATCGAAATACCCTCTATATATTTCGCCCATAAAAGAAAGGTGTTCTTAAGGGATGGATTGATTTGGTCACACTCCGATTATGTATACCAGGAAGAAGATGAGGAAGTGTTGGAAGAATTGGTGCGTTTCAGAACCGTGGGGGATATGAGTTGTACGGCCGCCGTGTTTTCAGAAGCCACCGATATAGCCAGTGTTGTTCAGGAAATAAGGGAATCTACGATTTCGGAAAGAGGGGCGCGGATCGATGACAAAAGGTCCGAAGCGGCTATGGAAAAAAGAAAACAACAAGGGTATTTTTAAATTTTCTTTTGAAAATTTGGCTATTGGCTTTTTGCCGTTAGCTTAAGAAAATAATCAATTAAATATGGCCAAAGGCAAATAGCTAAAGGCCAACAGCTAAATAGGATGGAAGTATTAAAAATTGCAACAGCAGGTAGTGTAGATGACGGTAAGAGTACCTTGATAGGAAGACTATTGTATGATACCAAATCCCTGACCAGCGATAAGCTTGAAGCCATAGAGAAGACCAGTAAACAAAAAGGATATGATTATCTTGATTTTTCATTGGCCACTGACGGACTGGTCGCTGAACGAGAGCAGGGCATTACCATCGATGTGGCACATATCTATTTTTCAACACCCAAGAAGAGCTACATCATTGCAGATACGCCAGGCCATGTGGAATATACTAGGAATATGGTGACAGGAGCTTCCACTTCCCAGGCGGCGATTGTTTTGATAGATGCAAGAAAGGGAGTGATTGAGCAGACCAATCGCCACTTTTTTATCAATAACCTACTACGGATAAAAAATGTTATCGTCGCCATAAATAAAATGGATTTGGTTGACTATTCTGAAGAAACCTATAAGGCCATCAAAGCCGATTTTGAAGCATTGATGAAGAAGCGTGATTACCAAGAACAACATATTACCTTCATTCCTGTTAGCGCCCTTAAGGGCGATAATGTGGTTCATAAAACAAAAAAAATGCCCTGGTACACAGGACAAACGTTGTTGGATCATTTGGAAAAATTGGACAGAAAGGATATATTTAATGCCGGTACGCCGAGATTTCCAGTGCAATATGTTATTCGACCCAAGACCGATGAATTTCATGATTTCAGGGGGTTTGCAGGCAAGGTCTATGGGGGCGAATTAAGTGTTGGGGATGAGGTGGTAGCC
>NZ_JBATHS010000320.1:0-2979 GCF_049667165.1 Maribacter sp. | reverse complement strand
GAGCATGGAGTACTGAATGGTATCAGTTTTGATCAACGGGTAGGCCTCTTCTAGGATGTCCAAATACGAAGCACCGAAATTATCAGTTTCCATAAAAACCTTTTTGTAAGGTTTTTCGCGTTCCAGGTCCACTATTTGGGACATGCCAATAAAACCATTCAATAAAGAAAAGGTCGATATGAAGATAGTAATCAGAATCCGACTTCTCATTTCAGGAATATTGTCACCGTGGGAAATGAGTTTGTTAAATATACAACATTTTATAAATAAATCTTTGATAATTAAAAATGGGGGTTCGGACAGTTTTTCAGCCATTTCATCCCTACTTACTTTCATTCCAGGGGGTAATTGTATTCTTTAGTTAGAGAAAAGTATTCGCTTGTGGTGCTAAAGGGTTAATAACACTAACATTGAGGGTTATGGGAAGAATGGGAATAGTTTTGATAATGATGGTGTTCCTAGGCACGAGTTGCAAGGAGCATGATGCCAATGAAGATAAAATCGCCCTTGAAAATACCATGTCCAAAAACTTCGACATTTATATAGCACAAGGCTGGAATCGGAAAAATATGGATAGTTTAAGATCGATATCGATTGAAAATTACAGTAGGGAGCTCAACGGAATAAAGGTTGCTAAAAACCTGAATGAACTAGAGGCCAATTTGAATATTTATTTTAACGGCTTTCCTGATTTAGAAATTTCAATTGATCATTGCACTATCAAAAATAATCAACTGTTCACCCAATGGACCTTTGAAGGGACCAATACAGGCACTTTTGGCGAATCGATCGCCACGGGCAAACACGTTGTTGTAAGTGGTTATTCCGAATTCACCTTTGACCCATCGGGTAAAATTTCAACCGAAAAGACCTATTACAATGAACTGGCATTTTTACAGCAAATGGGGTTTACTTTAATACCCCCAATCGTAGACTAAATCATTGGATGATCTCGTGAAAATCTAATCCAATAGGCAACTATAAAAGAGTAATAACCAAAATTCACAGAAAAATGAGAACACAAAAATTGACATTCCTAAGTACATTGATCTTGATTCTATTCATGGGTGTTCTAAAAGCCCAAAACGGAAGTTCCCAAGCGTATTGGGTACACGAAGATGTTGTAAAACCCTCGATGATAGGCCAATACGAGAGCATTTGTAAAGAACTTACCGACAACATGAAAAAATACAATATCCAGGAATTTAATGTTATCGTAAGCAATACGGCGGATAATAGGTATTTATGGGTAAGTCCTATTAACGGTATGGCGGATATCGAGAAACCTATATTCAAAACATTGTCAGAAAAAATGGGCGAGGAAAAAATGGGTGACTTGTTCGACAGAATGGATAAATGCTATGATATAGAGCAAAATTACGTCATACATCTAGACAAGGAACTTTCTTATATGCCGGGCGGTATCACCCAAACACCGGAAGGACAAGAGTATAGGAAATTTCATTACTACCATTATACTCCCAGTAACAGGGCCGAAGTCAATAAAAAAGTGAAAGCCATTAAGAATTTATTCGAAAGCAAAGGGTCAAAACTGGATTATAGGTTATATCGCAGCGGTTTCGGTACCCGTGGTGCTTTTTATATGGTAGCGATTGCCGCCAAGGACGAAGCTGATTATGCTGGCAAAATCGCGGCGAACAATGAATTAATGGGCGAAGAATGGCAAAATGCCTATTCGGATTTTATAAGCAGCTTAGAAAAATATGAAGCTTTTGAAGGCAGAATGCGACCAGATATGGGTTACGCACCTAAATAATGACCAAACATACCCTGATGGGTTTTAAAACCGATCGAGGTTTTTATTCTTGTATGAACCAAACAAAAACAAAATCATGAAAAAATACATTTTATTAGGACTTGTCCTAGTCCTATTCACAGCATGCGAAAACCAAGAAAAACGGTATACCCAACAATCGAAGGAAATCGATATTGTTAAAACGGCCATTAAGAATTACAACGATAAAGTGTATGATACAAGTATCTACGCAGACACTGCAAAAACGTTCTTTAATTCTAGTTCTAAAGACAAATTCATGTCACCGGAGGAAACCATGGCATACCATAAAGCGAATGATGAGATCTATTCCAGTAGACGTTTTACCGATAACGACCCGGAATATGAAATGGTAGTAACCGACGATGGGGAAACCTGGGTAAATTGCTGGTTGGAATGGAAAGGTACTTTGGCAGCGAACAATAAAGAGGTTACCATTCCCATACACTTAACGTATCAGTTTGTAGACGGTAAAGTAGTACGCGAAGTCGGTATGTGGGATCCGACACAAGTGCTACTTGCGCTTCAGGAAATAGAGCGGACCAATGCGATGTCCGCAGATGAAAAAGCAATACAAAAGACCATAGATAATGTTACAAAAGCATGGAACTCCAATGACAAAGATTTAATGTATGCCAATATGGTCAATAACATTATAAGAACGGGCAATGGGACTACAATTGCCAAAAAACAATCTGATTACGGGGATTTTATGGAAGTATATTTTAGTGCATTTCCCGACTTTAAAGTGAAAATCGATAAAACCGTCATTGTGGGGAATACGGCATACATCAACTGGACATGCACGGGAAAGAATACCGGAAGTTTCATGGAAAACGAACCAACCAATAAGAAAATAGAAACCCATGGTTTTAGTGTCTGGACGTTTGATAAAGAAAACAAAGCGGTAAAAGAGGATGCATTTTATGACAATCTGGTGGTATTCCACCAATTGGGCATTACACCACCGACACAATAAGAAAATAACCAACCTAACGGGGCAATCCATCTTGTATTTCGGGGGAACTAAAGGTGGATCCTGTTAGGTTCAACTAACCTGCAAGGTTTTATGAACCTTGTAGGTTTTAAACAAACTCGGAATCCCCTTCCCCACTATAGGCAACTAGGTTCGACCTAAAAATGAATTGGACTTTAAAAAGATTCCCTTCGGTTAAGTATAAACT
>NZ_JBATHS010000319.1:0-1768 GCF_049667165.1 Maribacter sp. | reverse complement strand
ACCATTCGAATATCCTTGACCAATTTTTTGTTGATCCGCGATAAAAAGAATTGGGACATCAGGATTGTAAATCCTAAAATGGTTGTAAGCGATAAGGTTTCCATCAGAAAATTCCGTCTTGGAAAATTCCCTAGGGTATAGAGCAAAACGGGGACACCAATGAAGGCGATTACCAATGGCAACAATTTAAAAATGTAGCTTTCTTTTTTCATGATCAACCCCATGATACGATTACCGGAATGGATTTTTCTGGTGAAATGGTGATGGCATCCACAGGACAGTACATTCTACATAAATGACAGATTTGGCAATCTTCAGGATATAAAATCTCTGCTTTTTTAGAGTCGGTATTTAACCGTAATACATCAGTCGGGCAGCTTTTAATACACTCCTCGCAACCTATACATCCGTTTATACTTTCAATGGCCATGATCTTTTGTTTTTCTATGGTTTACTTACTCTTTCAAGAACAAAGTAAAAGCACATAGTATTGATTCAAAAAAGCAATCAACTAGTTCAAGGAGTTTATCTACCAAAGGGGGACTAGTATCTATAAAACAAATAAAAAAAGACCCGCTGATCTTAAAAAACCAGCGGGTCTACAACTAACTCAAACTAACTCAACCAATCAATTCTTATCTACTCATATACACGTCATTTTAATTTGCATCCCTTACCAATCGTACATAATTGTAATAGCGTTCACCGCCTTCACCTAGAGGCCCACCTTCTACTTTAGTGTCAAAACGTACACCGCCTGCACCATGAAAATCGTCGCCATTACCGTCAACAGCCATTCCAAAAGCAACATACCAGGCATAATAGTACGGTTCCCCACTGGTAAAGTTGGCCGAAGTACTGGTCCAAAAATATCCGTAGTCATCATCGCCACCCTCATTGATAATAGGCGTACAAGAAAATAAGGGGTCAATAGCGGGACCTACTGCCGAAGCGTCGGTTGCACTAGGGGAATAGGAATAATCCACAATTCCCTGAAGTTCTTTAACATTGGGTAACCTCCAATCGGTATACCCTGCTTCTCCGGATGCCTCTGCATAGGCCAATGCATTTTCCCAGTCCAAACCTTCACCATTATCATCTTGTGTCCACATTAAATCTGTGGCATTGTCGGTAATGGTACCATCACCATTATCGATATATGCATTGACCCCATATGCATCACCACGAACGGCACGCACATATTTACCGCCAACGGGACCACTCGCATTAGCCGAATAGGCCTTTATATGGCCGGTTACATGATTTACGCCAAAAGCAGCATTTGAACCTCCCTCTACCGTAACACCAACATAATAATCGCTGGCCCAATATTGTTCGTCTTTGGTCACCTGGCCACTGGCCAATGTAAAATAGGTGGTGTTCAAATACGGCCAACCTAATCCAAAATCACTGATGGAATACAGTTCCTTGCAACTCGGCATACGCCAGTCATCGTAGCCTGACAATTCCAGACTTTCGCAATACTCGACCGCATCATCCCATGAAAAGTCCTCTGATGTCGGTATTTGTTGCCACATTAACCCTGTGTTATCATCGATGATGGTACCATCGCCATTATCGGTGTACGACATGGCTTCACCTTTTAGGTAATTCGCATCCTGCCCGTAAAAAGCATCCCCTTCACTGAGGCTGGTAACTTGATCCCCATCGGCATTGTACAAGTTGGTTTGTCCGGAAGCGATCATAAGATAGTTGTTGATGGTCAAATCATCGTAAGTGCTGTCGTCATCAGCGGTATCATCATCCA
>NZ_JBATHS010000318.1:0-1653 GCF_049667165.1 Maribacter sp. | reverse complement strand
TCCTTAATTTTCTGGTCAAAAGGCATGGGCGAAAGGCTCAAGTGGGCCAATCTTTTCAATTGCTTTAAGGCCTTTGTGGGTCTTCGGGTCAATTTTTCCGCGAAACGAAAAAATTCTTCATCAAATTCATCGGCTTTAATAACATGATTGACAATACCCCAATCATACAATGCATCAGCAGTGTATTGCCCTCCTGTAAACAGCATTTCCTTGGCCCGGTTTATTCCTATTTTCTGTATCAATCGCTGGGTACCCCCACCTCCGGGAACCAGGCTCAAAAAGACCTCGGGCAAGCCCATTTTAGCCGACTCAGAGGCCAAAATCATATCGCAGGCCAGGGCAATTTCAAAACCACCCCCTAGGGCAAATCCGTTTACTGCGGCAATCCAAGGTTTCGGAGCATTTTCAATGGATTCGTACAATTTTATCCCCCTTTCTTGAAATGACTTGAACTGTTCAGGGGTTTGGCCAGCGTATTCCTTTATATCGGCCCCCGCCATAAAAGCCCGTCCATTTCCTGTGATCACCCCCACCAGGGCTTTGTCATTTTTGTTGATAGCCTCGATAGCAGAAATGATTTCATCCATCATTATCCGGTTCATGGCATTTAGTTGATCGGGACGATTAAAGCGGAGTACCGCGATACCAGCCGTAATAGCCACCGTAATATTTTTGAAAGTGTCCATATCAAACAAATGATTTATATAATTGGTTCAAATCTCCCATCAAAGTATCGGAAGCGATATCCCTTACAAGTCCCTTGTGCAATAAGTCAGCCCCTAATTCTTGAAACTTGTTCCAACCGACATGTTGCGGACGCACATAGGCCTTTTCCATGGTCTGAAGCGTATCGATAAAAAAGTTGTTACAAAGCTTGTTGTTGGCTTCGCTTTGCCAAGCGAAAAGATTTCCAGGTTGACCGCCATTTTCGGTATAAATGGTTTCTTGCGTTTTGGCTTCCGCCACATAATAAACATAGGCTACAGCTTCATCAACGTATTCACATTTCGCTGAAACTGCTAGTCCGACTCCCCCCAGAATGGTCGATACATTATTTTTTGGATTTACTGGGCTATTGCTAAAACTCACCATATTTTTGGCAAAACCTTCCCTGGAATAATTGGTGTATCCAAATAAATAGGGAGAATATATGATTTCGTCTTCTGTCGCCATCCGATCCAGAATTTGAATGGGATTCCGATTCAACGATTCCGGATGCAGATATTTTAAATGTTCCTTTATTTCATTTAGAACCGAACTTCCGATTTTTTCATCAATCGAACGATCACAAATGAAATCCCTTCCACCATCTTGTGCACAAAGCGTCAAAAATGAGCACCAAAGGTCAGTCGGGCACAAGGGCCATGCCGTGGCATAACCATCGGGCACTTTCTTATAAAAACGAAACAGTTCAGTACGTGTACCGGGGAGTGTCAAATTCAATCTGGCCAATACGTCATTCCTGGACACCGCTACCAAAGCAGCCGCATCTATGGGCAAGGCATATAAATGACCATTGCGGTAATATGATTTAAAACTTGGGCCAACGGATTGTTTTTCCAATTCTTGCAAATCATACTTTGGTAGTCTGTCTTCCAGAGACAACAGTAATTTACTGGCGTGTGCCTGACCCATATAAGGATGGTCAATGGT
>NZ_JBATHS010000317.1:0-13331 GCF_049667165.1 Maribacter sp. | reverse complement strand
ATTTCTCTGTTATGGCCGATCAACGTGACGGCATGCCAAAAAAGTATGCCCATGACGAAGTACACCCTACCAAGTTGGGTTATGAAGTAATGGCGCCATTGGCTGAAGCGGCAATTTCCAAGGCCTTGTCCAATTGACCAAAGCGCCACATAAAACGATACGAATAGCCTCTATCGATGTTTTAAGGGCCATGACCATGTTGCTTATGATTTGGGTGAACGACTTTTGGACGCTCACTGATATTCCAAAATGGTTAATGCACGCAAAACCGAATGAAGACTATTTAGGTTTTTCAGATATCATTTTCCCTTTATTCCTATTTATTGTAGGGTTAAGTATTCCCTTTGCCATTCAAAACAGAATGGTAAAGAAAGAGCCCCGAATAATCATTGCCAAGCACATCATCATTAGGTCTTTATCCCTTTTGATCATTGGGGTATTCATGGTAAATTATGAGACGCATCATGAAACCCTTGGCTTGGGGAAGGCAATGTGGTGTTTTCTAATGGCTTTGGCCGTATCCTTGGTATGGATGCAATGGAAAAAAAGTCCAATCCCCAATAAATGGCATAACTATTTAAAAATGTTGGGATGGGCGCTACTCCTAGGTTTGGCCCTCCTTTATAAGGGTGGCACTACTGGGGATGAAGAGATGGCACCACACTGGTGGGGAATTCTAGGGTTAATCGGTTGGGCTTACTCAATAAATGCCTTGGCATTTCTGTTCAGCAAAGGCAGATTGGTTGTTATAGTTTCCTTATGGTTGCTATTCAATGTACTATCCATTGCGGATGCCCAGGGATTGTTGCATCAATTCCCAAGGTCTTTATCTTATTTTTCAACATGGGTTTCAGGAACCATTCCCGCCTTCACGGCAGCAGGGGTCGTAGCTTCCCTCCTATTTCAAAAGATTTCCAAACTGAACAGAACAAGGGCATTGACATTCTTGGGTGTATTGGGGTGTTTGAATATTGCAGCCGGATTAATAACGCGTCATCTTTGGGGCATATCAAAAGTGCCCGGTACTCCTTCATGGTTACTAGTTTGTACGGGTATCGGATTTTTATCCTTTGTAGTTTTCTATTTTATAGTCGATATTAAAAAACAACGTTCTTGGGCAAAGATCATTATTCCTGCGGGCACAGCTACATTAACCTGCTATCTGATTCCCTATTTCACCTACCCTATTCGCACCCTAACGGGTATTGAATTACCGGACATTCTTAACACCGGTGTTATCGGTTTGTTAAGTTCATTTTGTTTCGCATTATTGGTTGTAATTTTCACTGGGTGGCTACAAAAAAGGGGGTTCTCACTAAAATTGTAAAAAATAAGTTTTGGCTCAGCTAACAATTGTCCGAATTGAAGAAAATTAAATTTCTTTTTGGTATTTTTAGAATAAATCCGAAACCCTATGAAACGCATCATTTTATCATCCTTGCTTCTCCTTTCCGCAATGTATATTCATGCACAAAGTGCATTTGAAATCAAAGGATTTTGTATTTCTGCACCCTCTTCGGATAAAGTCGGGGAATTTGTCGATTTTATAAAAAAAGAACTGGCACCGAATGGGATCAATACACTGGTTTTAAGGGTCGATTATAATTACGCCTATGAATCCCGACCCGAACTACGGGGTGAAAATCCATTGACCAAGTCTCAAGTAAAACAATTGGTAAACGTATGTAAGGAATTAAATATCAATATAATACCTCAAGTAAATTTATTGGGTCACCAAAGCTGGCATTCAGAACATACCAAGTTATTGGAAGTGTATCCTGAATTTGATGAAACACCACATATTGCACTTCCTGAGAATTATGTTTGGCCCAATGATGATGGGCTATATTGCAAGAGTTATTGTCCATTGCACCCCGATGTACATGAAGTGGTCTTTGATCTGATGGATGAAATCTTGGATGTTTTTGAAGCCAATGCCTTTCATGCCGGTATGGATGAGGTATTCTATTTGGCCGATGAAAATTGTCCACGTTGTAAAGGAATGGATCCTGCTGCCTTATTTGCTGGTGAATTGGTCAAAATCAATACCCATTTGGCCAATAGAGGGGCCCGCTTATGGATTTGGGGTGATCGTTTGATCGATGGGGCCGTTACAGGTATCGGTATGTGGGAAGCTTCTATGAACAATACTGCCAGGGCCCTAGATATGATTCCAAAATCTGTTGTCATCTGCGATTGGCATTATGAAAAGGCATTCCCTACGGCGGCTTATTTTGCCACAAAAGGCTTTGATGTAATCACCTGTCCATGGCGCAAACCTGAAGTGGCTACAGCCCAAGTGGAGCTGATGTATGATCTTAAAATGAATTCCTCTCCAGAAATGGCCAAACATTATCTTGGTATGATGCAGACCTACTGGTCATCGCCCTCAAATTTTATTGAAGAGCAAAAAAAATCCGCCGAGAATGAAGCAAACTCAGCGGAATGTTTTAAAGCCATGGTCAATGCCATGAACAAGATAGAATCACTAAAAAAATAAGCAGGTATAACTATTCAATAGACAAGTCATCCCATTATTTGGTATAATCCCTATTCACCCTACTTCGCAGGGCATTGGCCTCGACATCCCCTTTAAACTGTTCCAATTCTGGGTCCCATTCCAAATTTCGTCCTAATTGATAGGCGATATTCGCAATATTACATATGGACGCAGAACGATGGCCGGTCTCCACATCACAAATAGGTTGGGTCCTGTTTTTAATGGCATCAAGCCAATCTTGATAATGGTTATCGTTCGAATTGTACAATCTAATATCGGAATCCTTCAACGCTGCCGTTTTGATATTTTCAGGAGTGGTCTCAAAATAGCTTCTACTGATATCCATGGTGCCCTCACTGCCGATGAAACGAACGCCCCATCCCCTACCAAAATCCTCATGCACCATCTCAATTCCATTGGCATAGAACATGCGAAGTCCACGGACCGATGTAGGGTCTTTTGGGGGAATATACCGTACGGGACCCGAATCGTCCATATCCAATGCCCATTGGGCAATATCGAACATATGGGCACCCCAATCACAAAGGATGCCACCACCTACTTCCCTGAACAATCTAAAGTCTGGCCAAAAATCTACATCATTACGGGACGGCGCCAATCTATGATTGTACGGTAAAAGCGGGGCTGGTCCACACCAGCTGTTCCAATCGAGTTCTTTGGGAATAGCCTCTTCCTCCATATTATAAGGTACGGCCGGATCCCCAACATTGACAAGGACCTTTATGATTTCACCTAAATAACCGTTACGAACCAATTCACAGGCTTTCCTGAAATTTTCCGTTGAACGTTGCATGCTCCCTGTTTGTAATATTTTCCCGGTTTCTTTAGTGGTTCTCACTAAATCCATACCCTCCGTTATCCTATGGGTCAAGGGCTTTTCACAATACACGTCCTTTCCGGCATGCATGGCGTCCATGGCCTGAATGGCATGCCAATGATCGGGGGTAGCAATGACCACGGCATCGATATCCGAACGGGAAAGTAATTCCTTATAATCGGCATAACTGGTAATTCCATTATAGTTCTTAACCTTTCTTTCTTTGGCATAAAGATTACCCACGTGATTCACAAAAGCCTCCGTTTTGGTGGTCCAAACATCACAACCCGCCACTATCTGGGTTTGCGTTTTACTTATAAAGCTATTTGCCAAACCATTGGTTTGCTTGCCAAGACCAATAAAACCTATATTGATCTTATCGCTAGGTGCGATAAAACCCTTGCCCAGTACATGCCGGGGAATAATGCTGATCGCGCCCAAGGTCAGCGCTGAGTTGGTTATGAATTTTCTACGTGAAACGGGTTTTGGGGATTGATGGTCTTTTTTTTGGTCTGGAATTGATTTTTTCATTCTAATTGATTTTGAAGGTGTGGTTTTATCTTCTGAAAAGCTACTACAATAAACGAGAAATTGCAACAAAATCCGGATAAACCGAACCTGGGTTTAGAGATTTCACGAAATCAATGACCAACAACTGATATCAAAGCTCTATATCAACTAAAACTCCTTGGCAAGTATGGGTTTCATGACCTCATATTCTGTGTCGCTATCGCCATATTTTTTGCGCTCTTCAAGAATCTGCAATTTCATTTCCGCGATAATCGATGCATACTCTTTTTCACCATAGGCATTATGTAGTTCCTTGGGATCTTTCTTTAGATCATAAAACTCCCAAGCGGGTTGCGTCGTTTCTTTGGAGGTTCCTTTCATGCCTAGATCTTGCCCATAGAATAAGGCCAATTTATACCTATTGTTGCGAATGCCAAAATGGGCGGGTCTATCGGGATCATGCAACCAATACCTGTAATACATCTGTTTACGCCAGGTAGCCGGTGTTTTGCCCATTAAATTTCCACGAAAACTTTCTCCTTGTATGTATTCTGGTTTGTCGATTCCTGCGTAATCGGCCAAGAGCGCTGCAAAATCAATATTCAAAATAAAATCATCCAAGCGCTGACCCCCCTTTATTTCTTTGGGATAGCGAATGACAAACGGCATCCGTAGTGATTCCTCATAAATCAATCGTTTATCAAAAAAACCATGTTCCCCTAAAAAATAACCTTGATCGGCCGTATAAACCACCACGGTATTCTCAGCGAGCCCTTGTTCCTCTAGATAATCGAGCAGCCTTCCGATATTGTCATTAATGGCAGCCCCGCAACGCATAAAGTCCTTCACCAGTTTTTGGTAAATTTTCTTTCGTTTTTGAATACTGTCCAATCCATCCAACGGGTAAGGCAAACCAGGGTAATCGGTCCAAAATTCATCAGGATGCTTAGTGGCTTGGTCCCATCGTACCGCTAATCGTTCCAAGGTTTGGCCGTGAAAGGTCCGTCCCGTATTGTTTTGATCAAAATCAAGTAGTGATTCAGGTTCAGGTATTTCAACATCCGAATACAAATCCTTGAATCTTTCCGGGTAATCAAAAGGTTCATGTGTCGCCTTGAAATTACAGAACATTAAAAAGGGCTTGTTCTTATCGCGTTTATTAAGATGGTCAATCGTTAAATCCGTAATCACATCCGTGGAAAAACCCTCATATTCCTTTCCGTTTGTACTATCATAACCATCCATCCAATTTTCTTCCGTTTTTAGGATGGGGTTCCAATACCTCCCCTGCCCGGGCAGTACATTAAAATAATCAAAGCCTTCAGGTTTTCCGACCAAATGCCATTTACCGATAATCGCTGTTTGATACCCACTATTGGATAATGTACGGGCGATGTTAGGGTGGTTTCTTGGCAAAGGTTCACTAAGCGTATACACTTGGTTAATATGGCTATACTGACCCGTTAAAATACTGCCTCGACTGGGTGTACAGATACTATTGGTACAAAATACATTGTTCAAAACCATCCCTTCAGTTGCCAAACGATCAATGTTATTATTCTGCACATAATCGGCAAGAATACCCCCATAAATACCCCAAGCTTGGGACGTGTGGTCATCAGAAAGAATAAAGAGGATGTTCGGTGGTGCGGTATCTTGTTGCTTTTGCCCCCCTATTGGTTCACAGCCAACAGCCAAAGGAACCAACACTAATAGATAAAAGAAACGTTCAATCAACAAGGCATGCTTCATCTGTTTAATTTTGATTCTACAAGATAAAAATAATAACGGTATTAGGTATATCTATAGGTAGTTTCCTGAAAAATTCAAATATTGAGTATATTTGTCGCCATATGTCCAAATTTCTTGCCATAGGGTTATCAGTAGTGGTCCTCCTCCAAAGTTTACGTTTGGATATGGGTGACTTGGCGCATATGGATGAACTCTTCGAACATGCCCAATTTCATGCTGAAAAATACGGGGACAATTTCTTTGTTTTTCTCTCCAAACATTATGGTGAATTACAGGAAGAACATACCCAAGATCATCAAGAAGAACGAAAGGAGCATGAAAAACTTCCCTTTAACAATACGTTCTGTTCACATGTCCTTACGGTCTATGTGGTGCATAAATTCGAGATGCAGGTCAACACGGCAACACCCGATGTCGACTATACGGCCAATTTCGAGTATTTGGACAATTATGTCTTTTTAGAAAAAACAGATATTTTTCAACCTCCCCAGCTTGCATAATCCCATATTGATTTAATACATCTCCGGTAGAATTCCGTCGATGTTTGTATCACTTCTAATCTAGGATCATGTTATCAAAAATCATACGCTTTAGTATAAAGAACAAATTGATTGTTCTTTTGCTGACCTTCTTTATCATCTTTTTCGGAATCTATTCACTCACGCAGATTTCCATTGGTGCGGTTCCTGATGTAACCAATAACCAAGTGCAGGTCATAACAACTTCACAAAACCTTTCAACGCAGGATATTGAACAGTTCATCACCTATCCTGTAGAATTGGAAATGGCCAACTTGCCGGGCGTTATAGAGATTCGTTCCATTTCGAAATTCGGACTCTCAGTGGTCACTATCGTTTTTGAGGACGACATGGGTACTTATTTACCAAGGCAGCTAATCGCCGAAAAAATAAAATCGGCCTCCGAAAAGATTCCCGATGGTTTTGGCACCCCTGAAATGGGACCGATAACGACGGGTCTTGGTGAGATTTACCAATACATACTGGACACAAAACCAGGGTATAAGGACCAATATTCCGCAATGGAATTACGCACCATCCAAGATTGGATCGTAAAACGACAACTATCCGGTATCCCGGGCGTGGTTGAGGTAAACACCTGGGGTGGTTATCTAAAACAATACGAAATTGCCATCAATACAGAAAGACTGAATGCGATGAACATTACCGTGGCTGAAGTTTTCAACGCCCTGGAAAACAACAATGGGGTTGCCGGTGGCGGTTATATTGAAAAAACGAACCAAGCCTACTTTATACGGGGCGAAGGTTTGATCACTTCATTGAACGATATCGAGAATATCGTAGTCAAGAATCTCGATGGTATCCCTATTTATATAAAGAATATTGCCAAAGTAGGGTTTGGAAGTGCTACGCGTTTTGGCGCCATAACGGGTAATGGCGAGGGAGAAAAGGTTCTCGGACAGGTCATGATGCTCAAAGATGCGAATTCAAAAAAGGTCATAGAGGCCGTTAAGGAACGTGTTGCGTCCATATCGAAGACCTTACCGGAAGGTGTTTATATCAATCCATTTTTGGAACGTAGTGAATTGATTGCCAAAACTACATTTACGGTGGCAGAGAACCTTATTCTAGGGTGTCTGATCGTCATATTTGTGGTTGTGCTGCTCTTGGGAAATTTAAGGTCCGGATTGGTCGTTGCTTCGGTGATCCCCCTTTGTCTTTTGTTTGCACTTTCATTGATGTACATATTTGGCGTCGATGCCAATTTAATGAGTCTAGGTGCCATAGATTTTGGAATCATCATTGATGGGGCTGTGATAATCGTAGAATTCATTGCTTTCCAAATCACTTCCAAAAGACTGGAGCTTAGCAAGATGTCCGCTAAGAACGTCATGCTGGCCAAGGATGAAATCACCTTTACAAGTGCTTCTAAAATGATGAATTCTGCCATCTTCGGGCAACTCATTATCCTTATCGTGTTCATTCCCATCTTATCATTAAGCGGTGTTGAGGGCAAAATGTTCAAACCTATGGCACTGACCTTTAGTTTTGCCTTGATCGGGGCCATGCTTTTATGTTTCACGTATGTTCCCGTAATCGCTTCCTTGATCTTAAAACCTACCAGGATTTCCGATAAGAATATCTCAGTTCGCTTAATGCGTTTTTTGAACCTGATGTACGAACCGACAATCCATTGGGCATTGGCAAGTAAAAAATTGGTTTTAGGAATTGCAGCTTTTTTACTCGCTCTCTCCATATATCTTTTTACCACCATGGGTGGGGAATTTGTACCTACTTTGGATGAAGGTGATTTTGTGATACAGCCCATCCTTAAGACCGGTACCTCATTGAGCAAAACAATAGAGACTACGACAAGGATAGAAAAAATATTATTGGACCAATTTCCTGAAGTAGATCAGGTGGTCACTCGGATCGGCGCAGCTGAAGTCCCTACAGACCCCATGTCTATGGAAGAGACCGACGTTATCATTACCCTAAAGCCCAAAAAGGAATGGGTATCTGCCAATTCCAAAGACGAACTTGCCGATAAATTCAAGGAAGCGCTTGGTATTATTCCGGGCATGGAGGTAGAATTCACCCAACCCATTGAAATGCGATTCAATGAACTTATAACCGGTGTACGGGCTGATATTGCCATAAAGATATTCGGGGAAGATCTCGATGTCCTGAACAAATATGGGAATGAAATCAGAAGATTGGTTGAAGATGTTGAAGGAGCGGCCGATATCAGTGTTGAGAAAATTGCAGGATTGCCCCAAATGAACATAAAATACCAACGCACTAAGGTAGCGAGATACGGATTGAACATCAATGATCTAAACAAGGTGCTCTCCATGGGATTCGCTGGAACGAATTTGGGCAATGTCTTCGAAGGGGAAAAGCGTTTTGACCTTACCTTACGCTTGGATGAGGAGAGCCGGAAGGATATCGACAATATCAAGAACCTATATGTCGATCTACCATCGGGAGGCAAGATTCCACTCAGTGAGCTTGCACTGATCACCTATACCAAAGGAGCTGCGAAAATTTCGAGAGACGATACCAAACGACGCATTGTGGTAGGTATCAATGTCCGTAATCGCGATTTGCAATCTGTAGTCACCGATGTTCAAAATAGAATTGAATCGAACATAAAACTTCCAACAGGTTATACGATTACCTATGGGGGACAGTTCGAAAATCTTCAAAGTGCCAAAAACCGATTGAAAATAGCCGTACCCATAGCTTTGGTATTGATTTTCTTTATGCTCTTTTTTGCCTTTGAATCGGTCCGGGACGCCTTGATGATCTATTCCGCAATTCCTTTGGCCGCCGTTGGGGGTGTATTCTTGTTATGGTTAAGGGATTTGCCTTTTAGTATCTCGGCAGGTGTGGGATTCATTGCGCTATTTGGTATCGCTGTTTTGAACGGCATTGTATTGATCGAACATTTCAAGGAATTGAAACATCAAGGTATGACTGACATTGAAGCACGTATAAAGCAAGGGACAAAAGACCGTTTAAGGGCTGTACTATTAACCGCAAGTGCAGCGGCGTTGGGCTTTTTACCCATGGCAATCTCAACCAATGTAGGCGCGGAAGTTCAAAGACCATTGGCAACCGTTGTAATTGGCGGACTTATTACCGCTACCCTACTTACCTTAATCGTATTGCCGGTATTATATGCCATCTTCGATTCAAAAGTCGAACTAAAAAAGGACATTAAAAAGAAGTCGACACAAGGTCTAACAATTTTGATTTTACTCTTTACCATGCATTCTAATGCACAGGAAAAGGGATTGGATCTTGATGAACTAAGAGTATTGGCATTCGATAATAATGCCGGTTTAAAGGCGGCGGAACTAAAGGTACGGGCATCAAAGGCCTTGGTCGGCAGTGCCTTTGATTTCGAAAAGACCGATATATACTACCACTATGACCAAAATAATCTAGCTTTTAACAATGAGCCGTTAGAGGTATATGGTATTCAACAGAACTTGATGTTCCCTACCGTATATTTTGCGGGAAAACGGGTCAACAAAGCAAACTTGGGCATGGAGGAAAGCGCATATGAAATGCAAAAACAGATGCTTGAACGCGACGTTGCTTCGGCCTACTTCCAATTGTTATATACACGCGAGAAAAGGCAAGTATTTGCTTATCTGGACAGTATATATCAAAAATTCGCAGTTGCCTCCCAACGCAGGTTCGAATTGGGTGAATCAAACTATCTTGAAAAAATAACGGCACAGGCCAAACAGAAAGAACTCCAAAGCCTTTATAATCAGGCCAGGGAAGATGTTGCCATTGCCGAAATACAGCTTCAAAAGACAATCCAATTTGACCAACCTTTGAATATCGCAGAACGACCCCTGTGGAAACTGGAGTTACAACCTCAAGAGGTTTCACAGAATATAGGGCTAGCCCTATATGACCAAAGAAATGCATGGTACAGCGCCAAAAGCGGACTGGAAAAGCAGCATTTACTACCCGATATAAGTTTAAATTATTTTCAAGGCACCAATCCCGGCTTGGGCGAGCAATTGTACGGGTATCAACTCGGCTTGAAAATTCCGTTGCTCTTCAGTGGAAATGCGTCAAAAATCAAGGCTGCCAACATCACCAAAGATTTGGCCATTGAGGAATCGTTGGACTATAAAAACCAATTGTACCTAAAGTATGAAGAACTCATGGGGCAACTTAGGAAATATGAAGAAGCCTTAAGGTATTATGAAGGAGACGGACAACGGCTTGCTGATGAAATCTTAAAAACCGCCTCGATCAGCTACCTAAATGGGGAAATCGATTTTTTCCAATACATCCAGAGTTTGGAAAATGCCTATCGCATTACATTATCTTATTTGGAAAACATCAATAATTATAATCAAACGGTTATTGCACTGAATCATCTAACCTTATGAATAGGAAATATCGAAAAACCTGCAAAACCACATTAAGTGATAATAACTAAAAAAATAAAGATCATGAAATCATTACCATATACCCTCTTCCTTTTATCCGCCCTTTTACTTTCGGCCTGCGGTGAATCGACAAATAAAGATACGGAAACATCGGTCGCAACGTTGGAAGCCAATGCGGTTGAACTTAGTAAGGCACAATTCGATGGTGACCAGATGCAACTTGGTACGTTGACAGAGCAATCCTTTCCTTCAGTGGTCCAAAGTACGGGAATGATCGATGTGCCCCCACAAAGCAGGGCTGTCATAAGTTCCTTTGCGGGGGGATACGTGCTGAAAACCCCGTTATTGATTGGAAACCTTGTTAGAAAAGGCCAAGTGTTGGCGACCTTGGAAAATCCTGAGTTTGTTGAAATGCAACAACAATACCTTGAAGCCTCTGAACAGCTCACTTACTTGAAATCGGAATTTGAGCGCCAGAAAACCTTGTTTGATGAACAGATCACTTCCCAAAAGAATTTCTTAAAAGCGGAAAGTGAATACAAGGGTACCATGGCACTTTACAACGGATTGAAGAAAAAATTACAAATGCTGAACATAAATATTGCATCTGTAGAAGCAGGGAACATTACTTCGGAAATCGCTTTGTATGCCCCGATACATGGGAGTGTTACGAAAATGAACATCAGCAAAGGCACCTATGTCTCACCAGCGGATGAGATTATGGAAATCATTAATACCGACCATATACATCTGGAACTTTCAGTGTTCGAAAAAGATGTGCTGAAAATCAAGGAAGGCCAAAAAATCATTTTTAAAATCCCTGAGACGGGTGACGAAACCTATGAAGCCGAAGTCCATTTGGTCGGCACCTCAATCGATTTAACCAACAGGACCGTAAAGGTACATGGACATTTACTCGATGACGAAAATCATAACTTTGCGGTCGGTATGTTCGTAGATGCACAGATAATCACTGAAAGCATTAAAAAACTTGCCTTGCCTGATGATGCTATCATTTCCATAGACGATTTCCACTATGTGCTGTTGAATACCTCAAAGGGTGAAACATACGATTTTTCACGAAAGGAAGTAACCGTTGGAAGTAGTTATAAGGGCTACACGATGATCCAGAACGCTGGCGATTTTAGTGAGAACGATTTATTCTTGGTCAAAGGGGCCTTCAATCTTATCCAGGGCGAAGAATAGTTTTTAGTGCTTATGCATCCCTAGATGCTCCTTGGTGATATAGAGAACCGGCAACCCAATAGTCCAGGGACGCTAGAATTTCCGTAATGGGTTAAATGGACAAACATCCAATGAAGTAGCCTTACGACCAATAATTTCGGAAACCAGTTTACCGGTAGCCGGACCCAAACTCCAACCCATCATGGCATGGCCCGTGGCAAACGTCAGGTTCTCTAGGGCAGTACTTCTTCCGATATAAGGGAGACCATCCGGGGAAACAGGCCGCATACCACTTTGTGCATTGGCCAACTCCTCCGCGTTTATTTGAATTTCGGGATAGTATTTATTCACCGCATTGGCAATGGCCCGAACACGCTCTTTTCTAATGATCGTATTTATTCCTGAAAATTCCATAGTGCCTGCAAAACGGGTAAGACCTAACATTGGGGTAACCGCCACTTTAGCTTCCATCAAGATAGCCGGCATGGTGATTCCTGTAGGCCTTTCCATATTTATTCGATACCCTTTGCCTGCTTGTATAGGAAGGTTTATTCTTATTTTTTTGGCAAGTTGTCCACTCCATGATCCGGCTGCCAATACCACCTCATCAGGGCAATAAGTATCTTTGGAAGTAACCAATTGCTGTATCTTTTGGTTTGAGATGACTAGGTCCAAAACTTCTTCATTGGTCTTTATGGTAACGCCTGCGTTCTTTAAAAACGAAATCATTTTGGGCATAAATTCCGTAGGCGTCATGTGCGCATCGCACTTATAATGGATTGCCCCTTTGGCATCGATTTTTACATGGGGCTGTAATTCATCCAATTGATTTTTATCCAATACATCGACCTCCAAACCCAACTGCTTTGCCCTTTCAGCAACCTGCATTTCCTCTTCGGCCATGGCATCGGTCTTATAAAGCATTAGTAACCCTTTACGTTCTAATTGAAATTGCCCCAAATCCCCGGAAGCCTTAATATCTTCGAACAACTCCCTACTCAATATATTTATGTCCTTAATAATGGGAATTGCCTTTTCAACTTTATTATGGGTAGAAGCCCTGTGAAAATACCACGACCACTTAAAGAATTCGGTGTCAAAACGCGGTTTCATATAAAATGGACTCGCAGCATTGAACATCCATTTTATGCCTTTGGCAATCATTCCGGGTGATGCCAAGGGTATGATATGACTTGGGGTAATATACCCGGCATTCACGAAGGAAGCGCCATCCGAAATATCCGATTTATCTATCACCGTTACTTCATGCCCCTCTTTATGCAGATAATAGGCGCAACAGAGTCCAATGATTCCACCCCCAATTACTATGGTCTTTTTACTCATATTAAAGTACTTGAAACCCTTGTGCATATGGTTCATCATCATCTATTGTGATCGTATTGTGGCCATAGACCCGTGCCCACCCCTGAATACTGGGAATAATGGCCGGGACGCCTTTCACGGCGGCCTCAGCCTCTACCCTTCCTATAAATTGTGATCCAATATAGCTTTCGTGAACGAAATTCTGTCCTATTTTTAGCTTCCCTTTGGCGTACCATTGGGCCATTCGGGCTGACGTGCCCGTACCACAAGGTGATCGGTCTATGGCCTTATCCCCGTAGAACACGGCATTGCGGGCCGTAGCT
>NZ_JBATHS010000316.1:0-4074 GCF_049667165.1 Maribacter sp. | reverse complement strand
CCCTCCGGCTCCACGATCACTCACAACTGCGTTGTGAATGAAGACAATAAAACCACCTATACCGTGGTTAAAAATTGGGCACGATCATTTAACCATCCCTTGATATATGGCAAATGCACGCAGTAGTTTAGTTGTCCTAGAGGTTCTACCTTTACATTGTTTTTTTGAATTGATTGCCCTGCTACCCCAACAAGCAACCCCAGAATTGATAAATAGTTTTTCCAACAAATCACCGAATTCTTTATTCCAATCGCCATTCCATGTGGCCACATTAGAAGAACCTTTATTGGAAATCATGATGTCTATGGCATTTTTCAAATAGAAATAGGTCCATTTAGGATTTTGCGTCAACATGCCATTAAAAAGCGATATTGATTTGCTGTTATTCCCTAAATAAAGACCAATTTTACCATAGTTCTGGGGGTCAAAATTCTTAAATCTACTTTTCCAAAATTTTAGTATATCACCTAAATTACGGTTCATTGCAAAGGTCAGCTGCCTTTTGGCATATTCAAACTGTAACTCCTGAATAATTTTGTTTCTTCCTGCAATCGCAAACATTTTCACCCATTGGTCTATAACCCTGTCGTCATAAGTTTGAGGATCGGAACTACCCCTTAACAGTTGCATCAATCCTCTATTATCTTTAGTAATAGGATATTCTTTCCCGTTGTATGTCAAATTTTTGCGCATTATTCCCAATCCTGGAAATAACTTGTCCCACAATGGGGATTGCCCCTTTTGTCTCAATTGGTCAATAATATAAGCCAGCAACCCTTGAAGGCTTCCTGCATGTGCTGTCCATTGTTTTATACCCCACGAAAGAATTCCCCGATCATACATATTTACTTTATCAAAGGTACCTTCCACACTTGAAGCTACCGCGATGGCTATGGATACGCTATCATTAATTAAATAATCTGCAATTTTGGTCGTTCCAACCGAGCTTTTCCCTTTCCAGCCACCCCATCCTCCAACTCTGATTCCTACTGTGGAATTGGTGTGATCACCACCAATTAATGGCCCAGAGGGAGCAGTATTTAATGTAGGATTACTTTTGCTTTTCAGCAATGGCCTGACAATTGTATTGCGTAGGATTATCCAATCTTTGGCCAAAGGATCTTGAGGTTGAAGCTTTTGACCTTTTTTTGAAGGGTATTTTGCATAAAATAAGGTATTGGTAATTATATTTTCATTTTGTTGCCCTTTTGAGATTTCTGCAATCGCTATTTCAATAAGTTTTCCATTGTCCAAAACACCAGTTTTAATATCTCCACCATCTTGTATGGTACCTTTCCATGACAAATTACTTCCAGCTGTTGGGATACTTGTGCTAGGTAAATTTGCTTTACCTATTTCACCATTGCTTATTGTACCATGTTGCTGTAGAAACAATAAATACTTGGTAGGATTTAATATATTATAGGGTGCCCTATCTTTTTTCAACCATCTAATATTTTTTGTGGTTCCCTTTCTATATGTTTCAAAATGAAGCATACTGCTTTTGTACATTTTTCCAACTATTCCTATTACTTGACCTGCACGTACCCGATCACCAACTTTAAGCTTATTGGCCTTAAGGGAGTCACTATGAACTTCCCCATAGTTAATCACAATATTTTCATGCTCTACTATGAGCGCATAAGTACTTCTATAGAAATGATAAAAATTGACTATGACACCGTCTTCGCAAGCAACAATCCTATCCATGTTATTGGCATATAAATCAATTCCGACATGATATCTATTACCATCTGCCCTTCTTGCCAAAAAACTCCTACTAGCATTACCTGCATATGCAGATGGCTTTGTTTGATATTGAAATGGTACTTCCTTGCCCCTGGGGTGGGAAGAAATCAAAGGCCAAAAACTTCCTTGCTTTGGGATTGGGGCAAACGAAACCGGATTATCAACAGGAATAGCTAAGGGTTCTTTTTTAGCGGAAAACTCATAATCGAGTAGCATCTCCGCCTCAAGTTCATCATCATATAACTCCTCATATTCAATCTCATCCTCAAAATCTACCTCCAATTCACTATCCAAATCTTCATTTATCAAATCCTCAATCTTAATTTTTTCCTCCTCGTCAATTCCATTTTCAAAATTTGAAAATTCCAGTTCATAATCGTCCTCTATCCCTTCAAATTCGTCGTCCCAAATTTCATCAGCTATTTCATCCTCCAGATCATTAGTGTCAAAATCAACCTCATGAAAAGTGGGATTGGAAATAATATCATTCATGTCATCATCCAAATTATTTTCATCGAAAATTAGCTCATTCTCAAATGCCAATTCTTTCTCGGTATCATGCCAGTCAACTTCTTTACTTTCCCTACCCTCGCCATAATCCAATGCTGTCTCTGAAATCCTATGATTATCAAATCCATTTTCATTTATATGGTCCGATTGTACACGTTGATAATTATCTTCTTCGGATTCTAAAGATAGATTGGAGGATACCATGGAATTCTCGTTTTCGAATTCCTGATTTAGATAAAATAACGGCTCAATTTCATTTTCAAATTCGGGATACATATCATTATCAAATTCGGCTTCATGAAAATTTGATTCATCCTCATATTGCAATTCTTGGGTAGCTCCTAGGCTCTCGAAATATTTAAAATAGCCTATGATTTTATTTAAATATCCGGGAGTATTACCGTGTTTGGTATCGATCCAACACTTTAAAAGAGGTGAAATAATTTTAATGGCTTCTTCCCATTTTGGGGGATCGGGCTGCTTCATCCAATGAACACCACGCTTGAAACGATAATAAGAGGCGTCCTTAGTAGCCTTTTCCATATCCTGGGTACCACACTTGGAATATTTGGAATAGGCACCAGTGAACAATAGGCCTCTTTTGTAAAACGCTCCCTCGAACCAATCGCGCCAATTTCCATTTTCTTTTGCATAGGACAATGCCTTTAATACCGATACATGTCCTGCATTGTAGGAGCATAGCACAAGTCTTAGAAAAGTTTCATCGTCTATTTGGGCCTTGTCTATCCCCAGCTTGGCCAATCTTGGTCCAAGATTACGATCGCGCATCTCTTTAAAAACACCAATCCCGGTACGTATGCTCGTTTCCGGATCAAATTGATCGGTATCACGTTTGGCCTGCATTAACCCCTTATAGCCCTTACTACCTTGACCGGAATATCTATTACCTCCTGATTCTGCTGCAATAATTCCCTTGACAATGTTAGGGTTGATATCCAATTCTTTGGAAATTCTTTCTATTAGGGCACTGTATTCTTGTACTTTCGCCACAGTTTTGGCATTAACGGACGAATGATCTCCAGTAGTTACAGAAGATAACCCCAACAATGTCCGCATCCTCTTCCAAGTATTAGGACCAATGATACCATCCACATCTTTTCCCGAAAATCCATTTTTTTCCTGCCATTTTGCTACCAATACGGCAAAATGCGCGGACGTGTGATCCTGGTTCGATTGCCCTGTACTTTTTAAAAGCAGTTCACTTATTTGACCAATATATTTTGACCACCCTAAACGATTGGCATAATCAGCATTTTTGTTCGTCTTCTCCTGCAAATTGCCGAACATTTTTCCAAATTTGGTAAGAATCCCCGTAAATTGTTGCTCCATGGGAATTTCCTCAAAAGGCGATTCCCCCTCCCAAAGGGTAGCTTCAAACTTTTTTTCCAGGGTGGGAATCCCTTCTTCCCATTCCTCAATAAATGGTGATGCCATAACATATATTTTAAGGGTGCATTGTTCTTTCCAAATAGAAAGTAAAACTCATAATTGCAAAGTATTTTAATTTAAGGCCGGTGCGGGAACCATACCGTTAGATTGAACCTTTACACTTCCTGTGATATTCGCACTGGGATTTTTGATCCGGTGCCCGGTCGCTTTTTCCCAGTTATTTATTATTGTCAACATATCGACCAAGGCTAAGGATTGTTCGGTAGTAGCAATGGGAGCTCCAGTAGGGGTTTGACTCTCAATGGACTGTTGTAACCAGCTGGGGACTTCCAAGGTGCCAAATTCGATCATCCGCAAAATAGTTGCCGTAGGAATTGACAGATCAATGAGACCTTGGGATTTAGC
>NZ_JBATHS010000315.1:0-2014 GCF_049667165.1 Maribacter sp. | reverse complement strand
GAATTGTACCTCAGAACCGTATATTATAATACTGAACCAATTACAGAGCTTATTTTGACCCGTACCCAAGTGGACAGTATTATATCAAAATATATGGATAGATCGATGGATTTTTTGAAAAGTAGCTTGCAAAGTGCCCAAATTGGTTCGGATGGCATCCGGGAAGTTGTGTTGACAGGGGATTCAAAAATACTTCAAATAGTTCCGGCAGTGTTACAAAACCACCTTGATCCGCGAAAAACAAGGATCCATAACCTGAACCCAAGCGAAATGCTCACTAAAGGTGTCACTCTTTTAGCCAACGATGCCATTGAACGCGAAATAAATACCTCTTTGCTAATAGAAATGGATACATTGTCGGGAGAAGACGAAAAAAATGGATCTGCGGAAATAGAAATCGAGGGAAACCTCGATATGTCCCGAATGCGCTCCCTAATAAAGGGTATGCAAATTAACAGAATTGGTGATATGTAAAAAGTACTATTTTAAGTCCAAATTCCGGACTTTCACAATTTAGAACACTATGAGAGGAGAAGGTTTTAACAATGTATCCGCTGCAATGGCAATTCCCATGAACAAAGTGCAAGAAACTAGTCCAGAAAAGAAACCCCTATTCCCAAAAAACCCTACGGCCCAGTACGTTGCGGTACTCGCTGAGGAATTGAGGACTTCCGAAAAGGTCGTTAAAAACAGCATCCTTAAATCAAAGAAATGGACCAAGAGCTGCTATGAGTTGCTTTCCAAGATCATTCGGGAAGACCTCAACCAAAACTTGGCTCCACAAATGCGTATGGCCATGGGCACCTCGCTCTCGGCAAAGACCTTACAAAAAATCGTTTCCAACACTTATCGAGTTTCTTATCCCATCGATCCCAGAACAGTGAACACCCTGAACAAGCTAGTCCTCTTTTTGGGGTATAAAAACTGGGACGATTTTGTGCACCGGAAAGACACGGCCCGAACGGAAAAAAAAGAGGAAATAGATGTTGAGGAGGCGGTAATGGCCGTAGTTCAGGAAGCCGTCCGTCGAGAACATTTTACCTATTGCGGCCTACCAGAAGTTATGGAAGAACATCTACTGGAAAACTATATCAAGGATAGTCCCGCTTATAATAAGATTATGGATACCTTAGTGAACAAAGCTGCCAAAAATCAGGTAATCTCGAACAACTACAATCCTTCCACCTACGAAATTCTAGAAATAGAAGTCCGCAAAATCGAGAACAATTATGCCCAAGTGCACACAAAGGAATACTGGTTGCTCTGCTGGTGGTGTGCTTCATCAAAACGCTATGTAAAGCGCTACAAAGACATTTCGGACCATTTTTACATCCTTAAAAAGAAAAAAAACCGCTGGATGATCCGTACCAACGCCAGTAAATCGGATTTTATGGAGTTAGTTTGATGCGGTGCGAACTCAATATAAAACAAGAAATTCAAATCTAAAATCAAAACTTCTTGTTTGATTTTAGCCTATACCGCCTTTTGCCTGGAAATTGCCCCAACGCCCGATATTTTTGGTTTCGCCTCACTTTTCCCCTTCCTATTTCACCTATTTCCAATTTGATTCCCATTTGTTGCCAGCCACAGATACCAGGCTTTCCAAAGTGTTCCTATACATTTATAACCGAGTATTAAACGTAATTGGTAAATTAAAAACTAAACGGTATGGCAACGGGAACAGGAACAAACGACAATGGGTATTTGGATCAGGCGCAAATGGCGCTCGAAGAGATCCAGGCAGAACGCGACAGTGCAATCGAGATGATCGAATCACTGTTGTCCGAGGCCGAGGAAAGGATGAACCAACTGAGGGAATACGAAGAGGAAAGTGGCAATATTCTTTCCAACATACAGACCCAAGAAAACGAAATCGAGACAATTGTAAGTTCCGTTCAGGACAAGGAACAGGAAATCAATTCCTTATATGAACAAATCCAGGGGTATGAAGAGAGTGCTTCCACTTCCATGGATACCATCAATGAATATGAGCAAACCGCAAGTGCCTCTGTAG
>NZ_JBATHS010000314.1:0-9423 GCF_049667165.1 Maribacter sp. | reverse complement strand
GGCATCTTTTAAAGACTTACGATCGGTATCATTGAACAATGATCAATATGCAGTGCTTGATGCAGGTAAAGGGGTTAGTATCTTGGATGCGAATTTGAACATAACCAAGGAAATCGCAATTAACACTGATTTTGGGGCAGGGACCAAAAGGACCCTTGCTTTTGATAACGACATGGTCATAGTCTCCGAAGGTGCGAAAGGCGCTGGAGTCTATAGTGCTTTGAGTGGTTCATTGCTCGAATATATACCCATCCTTTCGGATGGAACCTCAACATGGAGTGAAACAAATGCCGTGGCAACCAATGAGAACGTCATTCTAATGGCCAATGGAGGTTCGGGTCTTTGTCTTTCAGAGGATAAGGATGGTGACATGGGCGTTGTCGGTGTAATCGATCTCGAGGGATCTATTAATTATGTGGAGTCCAAGGATGATTATATTTTTGCGGCCTCAGGAAAACAAGGGCTGCAGGTCATTAAGTTAAACCGACCTGATGAATCCCTTGTAAGCCGTTGTTCTAGCTTGCCTTCTTACTCAGGCAGTGCCAACCTCACTGTGAACCAAGGGGAAACAAAGGAGTATAGCGGTGCAAAAAGTTTCAATACTGTTTCGGTCAATGGAAACCTATTGTTATGTGGGTCATGGACGGTGCACAACGACAGTAACATCAATAGCGATGCGTTGTTCGAGATGAACGGAACATTAACGATAGGAAGGAACAATAAAAGAAAGAATATTGTGGTGAATTCAAACGCCACCTTTAGAGTGGAGGGAAATTTGACCATTTATGGGGATTTGATCCTCAATGATGGGGCTACCCTCGAATTTATCGGAGATGCCTCCGTGGTTACCGTTTTTGGGGATGTTAAGAAAAACGGCTCCGTATCGGTACTTGGAACTTTTGAGGACTCAAATAGCAAATTTTAGGACGTACGGTCATTCAATAAAAAACCCTGACGATATCGTCAGGGTTTTTTAGTTTTTGTAGAGGCAGACCTTCTAATTGAGCAGTTCCGAAATTCGGGCTTCCAAGGCAGGACCCCTTAAATTTTTGGCAACGATAACCCCATTTTCATCCAACAAAAAGGTAGCAGGTATGGCATCTACATTGTATTGCTTGGCTATGGCATCGTTAAAATAGGCAACATTGGATACATGGTGCCAGTCCAATTTATCCTCTTCGATAGCTTTTTTCCAGGCTTCGGCCGTTTTATCCAAAGAAACACCGATTATACTTAAACCCTTATCGTGGTATTTGTTGTATACCCTTACTACATTTGGGTTCTCGGCTCGACAAGGTCTACACCAGGCTGCCCAAAAATCGATGAGGGTTGCCTTTCCTTTGATGTCGTTCAATGCCAATAACTTTCCCGAAGGTGAGGGAGCGGAAAAATTGGGCGCTACCGAACCTATATTGGTGCTTTTGGAATTAGCCTCCCTTTTTTTTAAAGCATCCAAGGATTTCAATACCTTTATAGCTGATTCAGTTTCTTTGACATCCGGTGAAAGTCCATCATATAATCCCTGAATTTCTTGGGTAGTCAATGTCCTATTATTAATGGCCCTATCGATCAACAAAGCGGAAATCAGGGCTTTTGGATTCGCTTTGATATAGTCGATCTCAAAAGTTTCGTATTCCCCTTGCAATTCATTCAATTCTTCTTGTAAGGAGTTGATTAAAACCGTATCCCGAGCTCCAGTGGCTTTCCTAATATCATTTTGGATATTAATGGCCTGGTTCGATACTTTTCTTGATTTTTCCTGAAAATCAAGTAAAAAATCATTTTGGGGTGTGCCTATAGTTTTGGAATACCCTAGACTGTCCTTATGGGCCGAGAATTCGATATCCCCATTTTCCAAAATGGCGGCACCATACCCGCCTATTTTGTCGACAAAAATATAGTGCATTTCAGGCTGGTCTTTGGCGCCCGTGAAAATGAATGTCCCATTGGTGATGGTCGTCGTATCAACTTCGACCAAGCGATTATTCTCACCTCCCTTTTTTAAATAAACCTCTGTGCCATCGGCAATATCCCCGGAAATTGTTCCATTGAAGGTGTAGCCTTCGGGTTTTGAATTACAGGAAGCCAAAATTCCTATGGCGATTAGGGCTAAAAAACTATTTCTCATTCGTATCGATTTTTAAAGATATGCAAATGTAGTTATTAGCGCCCATATATAAAAAATCCCCAACAACTGTTGGGGATTTTTATTTTTAATGGAAATGCATTAGAATTGATACCGTATACCTAGGGCAATATCAAAATCAAAATTATCAGAGAAGCCATCGTAACCGACCAATCCGATTTCCGGTCTAAAATCCAAAGATAGTAGTAGGGGTATGTCGAAATTATATTCTATCCCGATATTCCCGGCCCCAAATATAAAGAGGCCATCATCATCATCGGTAAGATAGTTAAAATCTACATTTCCTAAGCCGCCACCAACACCGTAGTACCAATTAAAATTACCATCCAGGGGCAGCACCCATTGGTATACCCCGGCTAACTTAAAGGCATTGAAGTAACGGTGGTCCCTCCATCCTAGATCGACTTCCAATCGGTTGTATTGCGAAAGCGATTTTTGATAGGAGATCTCAGCTCCAAAACCATCACTGTCCCCCAGACGTAAGCCTAAGGCGTGTTCTGAGATTTCCTGACCGAAACCAGTCGAAAAAGAAGCGATACAAGCAAGTAATGTAAGTGTTTTTAAAAATTTCATAAGATTTGAATTTAGAGTTGTAAAAATAAGGATTCTTGACTTTGCTCAAAATAATATCTTAATTTAGCATCCAAAATTGTACCAGATTGATCGATATTGATTTAAAAGGATTGCGACAAAGGTTGGCGGGAGAACTTTTGATCGATAGGTTAAGCACCGCCCTTTATGCCACTGACGCCTCTGTGTATCGCAAGATTCCCCTTGCCGTTGCCTTTCCGAAAAACACCAAGGATATTCAGGAATTGGTACGTTTTGCTTCTGAAAGTAACATAGGGCTCATTCCAAGGGCAGCTGGTACCTCCTTGGCCGGACAGTGCGTCGGCGAAGGTATGGTGGTTGATGTTTCGAAGCATTTCACCGAGATTCTTGATTTGGATGTCACAAACAAACAAGTGACCCTGCAACCCGGCGTTATCCGCGATGAGCTCAATCAATTCCTTGCACCGCATGGGTTGTTTTTTGGACCGAATACCTCTACCTCCAACCGTTGTATGATAGGGGGTATGGTCGGCAATAATTCCTCTGGGACCACTTCCATCCAATATGGGGTGACCCGGGATAAGGTTGTTTCTTTGAAAACAGTATTGTCCGATGGTTCAGAAGCGGAGTTCAAATCGCTTTCCAAAACAGAGTTCCATGAAAAAACCAAGTTAGATACCCTTGAAGGAAAGCTTTACCAAAATATATACAATGAGTTGTCAATTAGTACTATACAAAAAGAAGTAAATAATGAATTTCCGAAGCCTGAAATTCACCGACGAAATACAGGGTATGCGATTGATGAATTATTGAAAAGCAATGTTTTCGGTGGGGAGGAAGAAACTTTCAATTACTGTGACCTGCTTACCGGAAGTGAAGGAACGCTGGCATTTACCACGGAAATTACGGTAAAATTGGATGAGATTCCGCCCAAGTACTCCGCCATGGTCGTCACCCATTACAATACCCTTGAAGATTGTTTGAGTGATGTTATGCCTGTCATGAATCATGGATTGCATTTGTGTGAAATGATGGATAAGGTTATCTTGGATTGCACGAAAAACAACAAGACCCAGCTTAAGAATCGGTTTTTTGTCGAAGGGGACCCCTCTGCTTTATTGATGTTGGAAGTAAAGGCAGAAAGCGAAGAGGAGCTTCAGGATGATATCAAAAAGCTCATTGCCACTATAAATGCATCAGGATTAAGTTATGCGAGCCCCATTCTTTATGGTGGTGATATAGCGAAGGCTGTTGAGCTTCGTAAAGCAGGCCTAGGACTTTTGGGCAATATTGTAGGTGATAGGAAAGCTGTGGCCTGTATTGAGGACACTGCGGTGGCATTGGAGGATTTGAAGGATTTTATTGGCGAATTTACGGCCATAATGAAAGATTACGGACAAGAAGCCGTGTACTATGCACATGCAGGGGCGGGTGAATTGCATCTGCGGCCAATCCTCAATCTTAAAAAATCAAGTGATGTAGGGCTGTTTCGATCCATTACCACGGATGTTGCCAAACTTACCAAGAAATACAAGGGTTCTTTTAGTGGGGAGCATGGCGATGGTATTGTTCGCGCAGAGTTTATCCCCATGATGATCGGGGAGAATAATTACAGTTTATTAAAGCGGATCAAGGCTTCTTTCGATCCCAAAGGAATTTTCAATCCCGGAAAGATTGTCGATGCCTACCCGATGGATGAGTCCTTGCGATATGAAATAGATAGGGAGGAACCTACGATTTCAACCTTAATGGATTTTTCCGATAGTGAAGGTATTTTAAAAGCGGCCGAGAAATGCAATGGTAGTGGGGATTGTCGTAAGACGCACCATGCAAAAGGGGGCATGTGCCCTAGTTATCATGCCACAAAAAACGAAAAAGATACCACTAGGGGAAGGGCTAATGCATTTCGTGAATTTTTAACCACCGGAGGCGCCTCCAATAAATTCAACCAAGACGAACTAAAGGAAGTTTTCGATCTCTGTTTAAGCTGTAAGGCTTGCGCCAGTGAATGCCCCAGCAATGTGGATATAGCCAGTCTTAAAGCCGAATTTTTATATCAATACCAAGAAAAGAAGGGGTATTCCTTTCGCAGTAGACTTTTTGCCTACAATACTAAACTCAATAAAATTGGTAGTAGGGTTTCGTGGTTGACCAACGCCATATATAGTTCTGAAATGCTTAGTGGAATATTGAAACAATCGGTGGGCGTAGCCAAGCAGCGCTCCATGCCAAAGGTTTCAAGTTTTAATTTCGATAAGCATCTTCAAAATACTAACATACAAAGGAATAAGTCAAATAAAAAAGTTATACTTTATATTGACGAGTTCACCCATTATATGGATACGGATCTAGGTAAGGACGCCATTGAACTGCTTACGGGATTGGGTTATGATGTACAATTGTTTTATGCCGAGAGCGGACGAACCTACCTATCGAAAGGGTTTTTAAGGCAGGCCCAGCGATTGGCAGTTGGCAATATAAATCGGTTGAAGGTTTTTGCAGAACAACAGATTCCTGTACTCGGTTTGGAGCCCTCGGCCATATTGTCGTTTAGGGATGAATATAAACGATTGGCGCCGAACATGATTGAGGTCGAGGCCATCGCAAACAATGCTTTTATAATCGAGGAATTTTTGGCCAGCGAGGTTCAGAAAGGTTTCCTTAGTGCTGATAAATTCACTAAGGAAGCCAGAACAATCAAAATACATAACCATTGCCATCAAAAAGCCTTGTCGAACCAAAAGGTCACTTTTGATATCCTCAACTTGCCTGAGAACTATACGGTTTCCATTATCAGTTCGGGCTGCTGCGGTATGGCGGGTTCCTTTGGTTATGAAAAAGAACATTACGACGTAAGTATGCAAATAGGGGAATTGAAATTGTTCCCTGCGGTACGTGATTGTGATCAAAATACCCTCATTGCGGCCAATGGCACAAGTTGTAGACATCAGATTCATGACGGTACGGGCAGAGTGGCCTTGCATCCCATTTCAATCTTAAAAAATGCATTGGTAAAATGATTTTTGAATCCATGAATTAACATTTACCTTTGGTACTTAGAATATAACACATAAAGCATGGCAGGGAATACTTTCGGAAATCTTTTTAAGTTGACCACTTTCGGGGAATCGCACGGCGCAGCCATTGGAGGAGTGTTGGATGGATGTCCCCCTGGTATTGCCTTGGATTTCGAAGCGATCCAAAAAGAACTTGACCGGCGTAAACCGGGCCAATCTGCAATTGTCACTCAACGGAAAGAACCCGATACAGTGGAGTTTTTCTCGGGTATATTTGAAGGGAAGACAACAGGTACGCCCATTGGATTTGCGATATACAACACCAATCAAAAATCAGGGGACTATACCCATATTAAAGATTCCTACAGACCATCGCATGCCGATTATGTGTATGACCAAAAATATGGCTTTAGGGATTATCGAGGTGGCGGCCGTAGTTCGGCCCGTGAAACTGCCAGTAGGGTAGTGGCTGGGGCGATTGCCAAACAATTCCTTTCGAACCTACGAATCAATGCCTACGTTTCCCAAGTGGGGGATTTGACGTTGCCTAAAAATTATCAAAACCTCGACTTTTCCTTGATCGAATCGAACCCCGTACGTTGTCCAGATGCGGCTATGGCCTTGAAAATGGAGGAATATATCAAGTACATACGCAAGGAGGGTGATACCATTGGTGGCGTGATTACGTGTGTTATCCAGAATATGCCAATTGGCCTTGGTGACCCTGTTTTTGATAAATTGCACGCCGAATTGGGCAAGGCAATGTTATCGATCAATGCTGTAAAAGGGTTTGAATACGGTAGTGGTTTCGCAGGGGTGAAAATGAAAGGCAGTGTGCATAACGACCAATACAACAAAGATGGTAGTACAAAAACCAATCATAGCGGGGGTATTCAAGGAGGAATTAGTAATGGCATGGATATTTACTTCAATGTGGCCTTTAAACCGGTAGCTACGGTTATACAATCCTATGATACCATCGACAAGGCAGGAAACCCGATAACAACTAAGGGGAAAGGGCGCCATGATCCATGTGTGGTCCCAAGGGCCGTTCCCATCGTTGAAGCCATGGCCGCCTTGGTTCTGGCTGACTACACTTTATTGGCCCGTACCATAAAATTGTAACCAAGCTTGCACCTTTTCGGTTCAAAGTGGTATATTACCCCAGAAATCAAACAATGTTTATGAAAAAATTGGAATTGCATTGGCAAATTTTGATTGGAATGATTTTGGGCATTCTCTTCGGATTTGCGATGACTCAGATCAGTTGGGGCAGGGATTTTGTTTCCGATTGGATCCAACCCTTAGGAACAATTTTCGTCAAACTTCTGAAACTCATTGCCATTCCATTGATATTGGCCTCATTGATCAAGGGGATTTCCGATTTGAAGGATATTTCAAAATTCAAGAACATTGGCCTACGAACCATAGTGATTTATGTTTGTACCACCATTATTGCCATTACCATCGGGTTGATCTTGGTCAATGCCATTCAGCCTGGCGATGGTATTTCACAAGAGACGATAGACAAGTTAACCACTGCATATGCAAATGATAGTGAAGTTACCTCAAAGATAGCGGAGGCCTCTAAACAAAAAGAAGCAGGGCCACTTCGCTTTTTAGAGGATATGGTCCCTGACAATGCCATGATGGCCATGAGCGATAACAAATTAATGCTACAGGTCATTTTCTTTACCATTTTCATGGGAATATCCATGCTATTGATCGGTGAGAAAAAGGCAAAACCACTAAAAAAATTCTTTGACGCGCTTAATTATGTGGTATTAAAAATGGTCGATTTGATCATGTTGTCGGCCCCGGTTGCCGTTTTTGCCCTTCTTGCCAGTGTCGTGGTATCCTCAAGCGACCCTGATTTACTTTTGGCCCTTTTAAAGTATGCTGGGGTTGTAGTATTGGGATTGTTCTTAATGATTGTCTTCTACGCTATTGTGATCTACACCGTTGCAAAAAAGAATCCATTTTGGTTTTTAAAAGAAATCAGTCCGGCCCAATTATTGGCATTTTCCACGAGTTCGAGTGCGGCGACCTTGCCCGTAACCATGGAAAGGGTAGAGGAACATATTGGTGTGGATAAAGAGGTTTCCAGTTTTGTTTTACCGGTGGGGGCTACGATCAATATGGATGGTACAAGTCTCTATCAAGGAGTTGCTGCGGTCTTTATTGCACAAGCCTTGGATTTTCATCTTGGTATTGGCGCGCAATTGACCATTGTCTTAACGGCCTTATTGGCCTCTATTGGATCTGCTGCCGTTCCCGGTGCGGGGATGGTCATGTTAGTCATTGTTTTGGAATCCGTAGGGTTTCCTGCCGATAAATTGGCCATTGGCTTGGCCTTGATTTTCGCTGTCGATCGCCCCTTGGACATGTGTCGAACGATTGTCAACGTTACCGGCGATGCTACCGTTGCTACCATAGTGGCCAAATCGGTGGGTAAGTTGGGGAAACCCCATGTGGAAAACTGGGATGACCACCTTGATGAAGTCAAATAGCTGATAACGTAACCATCGATATTTCTTGGCTAAAGGTTATTGGGTTATTTGGACTTAAAATTAGTACTGCTCGGCAATTCAAAACCTTCCAGTTGAAAATAGGGGATGGCCGCTAAAAGATGATCGAAGATATCGGCCATGATGTATTCATAATTGGCCCAACGTTTATCACTGCTAAAGGCATAGATCTCAATGGGTAGCCCTTGGGAGGTGGGCTCCAATTGACGAACCATAATGGTCATATCCTTATTGATACCCGAATGGGTGTGGATGTACGTATCGATATATTTTCTAAAAACCCCCACATTGGTAAGATTCTTTCCATTGATCAATAAAGACTTGTCAATGTTGTTGTCCGTATTATATGCCTCTATGGCACGGCCCCTATTTTCGAGGTATTCCCGGATCAATTCAATCTTTTTCAACGCGTCTAAATTTTCCTTGGTCAAAAACCGAATGCTTTCCTGTTTTATGATCAAGGCCCTTTTAATACGCCTTCCGGGGGAATCGCTCATTCCCCGCCAATTCTTGAAAGAATCCGAGATCAACGCATAGGTGGGAATGGTGGTGATCGTCTTATCGAAATTCTGGACTTTCACCGTGGCGAGGTTGATTTCTATGACATCCCCATCGGCTCCATATTTCTCAAAAGTGATCCAATCCCCAATGCGTACCATATCGTTGATGGAAACCTGTATGCTGGCCACAAAGCCTAAAATGGTATCCTTAAAGATAAGAATGATCACAGCAGAGGCTGTACCCAAGGCGGTTAGGAATTTCCATAATTCCATGCCAGAGACAATGGAAAAGATATAAAACGAGACAATGGCCCAGGCAAAAATCATGAATACCTGAATATAGCTATCGATAGGCTTGTCTTTTAAGCTGGGTATTGTTTTCAAAAAATCCTTGGCGGTATGCAACAAACTGCGTATGATCCAAAGGAACAACACGATGCCAAAAATTTCTAAGGTCTTGGTAAAAAAGATCTCTGTATTTGGGAAATCCATGAAAATAGCCGGTACTGCCTTATAAGCAAGTATAACGGGTATGATATGGGCAAAATTCCTTGGTGCCTTATTCTTCACCAATAAATCATCGAATCGTGTTGCGGATGATTTAGAAAACCGAACGGATAATCCTATGATTACTTTTCGCAAAAAGAAGTCGATCACCATTAGTACGATTAGTACCATGA
>NZ_JBATHS010000313.1:0-45184 GCF_049667165.1 Maribacter sp. | reverse complement strand
TTGTGAACGTTTTAAAGAAGATGCTCCAGCTAGATAAGCGTTATTGTCAAAATCGCTGGTACGTGTACGAAAGTAAATTAAAATACGGATTTATACCAGTGGATTTTAGAGGAAACACCACAAATTGTTGGATGCTTTTTACTGATGCATGAAGGACGATACGAGGATCAAATGGATGGCCTGCCGTTATCTTCGATACTCGTCCGATATCCAAGTCCCTAATTGTAGACACTCAATATATTACCACTAAAGGTGTTGCGGTAAATGAGCATATCATAATAGCGTTTTCCATCATCAGGCCTGTTCAACATTTGACCTGTATATAAACTGTATTCATAATCATCGCACATGCACGTGGCCGTCTGTCCATTGAGTACCATGGTAGAACAATCATTGGGTGCATGGTTGGGACAGCTAGCTTCGGAGGCAACAAATTCATTGAAACCTATATTGATAACAAATATCCCGGCGGTTCCCACGCCTTTTGTGCCGACATAAATTGCTGAGCCGGTATTGGTCAAAGGACTATATAAGGGTAGGTTGAGGTTCATGTCATACCTAAAACCAATTTCCTGCAAATACGGATTTCGATTGGTAGCGTCATTGCTACATGCAAACACCAGGAACACTAAAAATAGGGCACAGATACGGTTCATAATACAATTTGTAATACATTGGACAGGAGCAAAAGTGAATAAAAAATATGTATCTTTGCGTTAAATCCTCTTTAAAAAAGGGGATTTTCCTATTTATTAAACGATGAAGCTATGAGTAACGTATCTTATTACACGGCAGAAGGCTTAAAAAAATTAAAGGATGAGTTGAATCAACTTAGGGATATTGAACGCCCTAAGGCGTCGCAGGCGATAGCCGAGGCCCGAGACAAAGGGGATTTATCCGAAAATGCCGAATATGACGCTGCTAAGGAAGCACAAGGACTTTTGGAATTGAAGATAGCAAAGTTGGAAGGAACTTTGGCCAATGCCAGATTGATCGATGAGACCCAATTGGATACTTCAAAGGTATTGGTCCTGTCTACCGTAAAATTGAAGAACCAAACCAATGGTATGGAGATGAAATATAAATTGGTGGCCGAGAGTGAAGCCGATCTCAAATCCGGAAAGATTTCGGTAAGCTCCCCGATTGGGAAGGGGCTGTTGGGTAAAAAAGTGGGGGATACGGCTGAGATTTCCATACCCAATGGTAAAATCACTTTTGAGATTTTAGGGATTACCCGGGAATAGATTACGATAAATCTTTATATTTAATCCTATCATTATTGATAGGATTTTTTTTGCTTTAAAACGAGTCTAGTAAAACAAAACGACCATGGCCAGTATTTTCACCAAAATCATCAATGGGGAAATCCCGTGTTACAAAATAGCCGAAGACGACCATTTCTTTGCCTTTTTGGATATCAACCCCAATGCCAAAGGGCATACCTTATGTATTCCCAAAAAGGAGGTGGATAAGATTATGGATCTGGATGAGGAAACCTATATGGGACTTATGACTTTCTCAAGAAAGGTTGGCAAGGCCATTGAAGCCACTGTCGATTGTAAACGGGTGGGCATCACGGTAATCGGTCTTGAAGTGCCCCATGTGCACGTGCATTTAATTCCTCTGAATGTCATGAAGGAGGCTACTTTTCAACATAAAGTATCACTTTCGAAGGAAGAGTTTGAGTCTATTGCTGCAAAAATCCGTTCTAGAATAGAATAACCCCGGATTGCCATAGGTAGATACCGACCCCTATGACTACTAAAAGAGAGACCACCAGAATATAAAACAGGGATGTAAATCGAATCGAGGCCTTTTCAGGTTCGACCATTTTTTTATAATAATTGAAGATGCGTTCTATATCCTCGGTCCAATTCACCGGATAGATAATCGATTCACAGGTATTGCATTTGATGGTATGGGTCACCTCATTGGTGGTTCGATCATATAATTTCCCATATTTGTGTTTTTGTTTAAAGGTGATTTTCATATCCTGATTAAAACATTCAGGGCAATTATTGGTAATATTCGCCTCTTTGAGCACTACTAACTTCTCCTTCGACATGACTTATGTTTTTACTTTTAATGATATTTGCATGATGGTACCCTCCTTGCCTGAAGAAAGGACTTTTATCTTTCCTTTATGATATTCTTCCACGATCCTTTTAACGAGTGACAAGCCTAGGCCCCATCCTCTTTTTTTGGTCGTTACCCCAGGATTGAAAATGGTTTTGTGATTACTTTTTGGAATGCCACTTCCCGTATCGGCTATGAGGATATTTACGTATCTCCCTGCCGGGATAATATCGATGGCGATACTCCCTTTACCCTTCATGGCATCAATGCCATTCTTGACCAGGTTCTCGATGGTCCAATTATATAAGGCATGATTTAAAAGCACGGGCAATTTCTCTACTTTTGTATTGAACGAAAAATGAATCAGTTTAGAACTTCTAAGTTTTAAATAGTCATAGGCTTCCTTCGTTTCCTTTACAATGTCAACTTCTTTGAGCTCCGGTAAAGAGCCTATTTTCGAGAATCGCTCTGTAATGGTTTCCAACCGCGAAATATCCTTTTGGATTTCCTTGGTGATCTCTGGATTTATTTTTTCCGCTTTCAAAAGTTCGTTCCATCCCAAGAGGGAGGATAAGGGTGTGCCGATCTGATGGGCTGTCTCTTTTGCCATGCCCGCCCATAATTTGTTTTGTTCTGACGCTTTGTTGGTTTTGAAGAAAAAGAAAATGACGGCCCCGAAAAGAAAAATAATCAACAAGAGGGCTATGGGATAATATTTTAATTTGTTCAACATCTCTGAGTTCCCATAGTATAATGTCGCTAAATGCTCGCCTTGTTGGTCGATGGATATTGGCGTGTTTTCACTTTCAAATTTTCGAATGTTCCGCTGCACGTATAAGGAGTCCTCCACTTTTTCCTTCGGTATATTATTGGTCTTGATAGATCCATCCTTATTCATTAGAATCATTGGGGTAGAAGTATTGTTTTGAAGTACTTTAATGGTAAGATTACCCATATCCATGTCCTCGGAATATTGCAAAAGCTCAGATTGGGCCGTGGCCCAAATCTCCATTTTCAAACGTTCCTCCTCCTTGAACTTTTTAAAGAAACTGTTCGTGTTCCACAAAATCAAACTCACAATGGCAAAGGCAATTGCCAGTAAAACAAAGTTCGAAGTCTTCTTTTTGGGATTAAAATCCATCTGGCCGATTTGTTGCTTTAAAGATAACGTAAAATGAACATAAATGGTGTATGGTATACAAGACCATCTGTTTTTAATGGGAGCCAAATTGACTACATTTGTTAGACTATGGCCAATACTATCTCAATAGATCCAAAAGATATCTCCATACCAGAATTACATGGGTATCTTTTAGGGGCAATCGGACCAAGACCTATTGCCTTTGCCAGCACCATTGATGAAAAGGGCAGGCCCAATCTATCGCCCTATAGTTTTTTCAATGTGTTCAGTGCCAATCCGCCTATATTGATTTTTTCGCCGGCGCGTAGGGTTAGGGATAACACCACAAAGCATACCTTGGCGAACGTTGAAACAGTCAAGGAAGTTGTTATCAATGTCGTGAATTTTGACATAGTACAGCAAATGTCGCTTTCAAGTACCGAATATCCGGAAGGGGTAAACGAGTTTTTGAAAGCCGGACTTACCATGGTGAAATCAGATTTGGTACAACCATTTCGGGTAGCGGAATCGCCCGTTCAGTTTGAATGCAAAGTAACCAAGATCGAACCTCTCGGGAGTGGGGGTGGAGCTGGGAATTTGATTTTTTCAGAAGTGCTTAAAATACATATTAATCCCGCTATTCTAGATGAAAACGGAAGTATAGACCCCATTAAGATAGACCAGGTGGCCCGTATGGGAGGCAATTGGTATGCAAGGGCCAACAAAGGTTTGTTCGAAGTGCCCAAACCCTTAACAAGTATGGGAATTGGTGTCGATGCCATACCTGAAGAAATCAGGTTAAGCCGTGTCTTGACCGGGAATGATCTCGGAATGTTGGGTAATGTTGCGGCATTGCCAACGACCGCTGAAATAAACGAATTTATAAATTCGAACAAGGAGCTGAGAACTTTGGTCGGTTTAAATGATATCGATCTGTTGCATCGCAGTGCCCAGGAATATATTAACCGAAACGAAGTGTATTTGGCATGGAAACTACTTTTGGCAAAATGAAACGAATACAGTTATTCGAATTTGAGGATTTTGGGTGGTTTCCGACCTGGTTGCGTGTCTGTATGACCAATTTAATCGTAATCATTCAAAAGATGATCGGGGTACCCGAACTGTTGGCCACCATGATTGCGGACATTCTAAGGTCTAAAAAACTGGACACGATTGTTGATTTAGGCTCTGGTTCCGGAGGTGCTATGCCCGAGGTTTTGGCTTCGATCCATAAAATCAATGGTCTTGAACATGTCGCTTTGATCATGACCGATTTATTCCCCAGTCCAGAAATGTTGAAAAAATTCAATTTGAATACTTCGGACAGAATCAGTTATTGCGATACATCGGTTGATGCAACCAATATCTCAACGGCTCCCATGGGTTTAAAGACCATGATGAACAGTTTTCATCATATGCGGCCGGCGAAGGCAAAAGCAATCCTTGAATCTGCCCAAAGGACCCATCAACCCTTATTGATCTACGAGATGGGCGATAATAATATACCGCTGCTTCTTTGGTGGTTGCTATTACCCATATCATTGATTATATTAATTATTATGGTTCTTTTTATGACACCATTTGTAAAACCCTTAACTTGGCGGCAAATAGTTTTTACCTATTTCATTCCGATTATCCCAATATGTTATGCTTGGGACGGTCAGGCATCATTGCCACGAATGTATACGCTCAAGGATTTGGATCTTTTGTTAGATGGACTGGGTTCTGAGAATTATACGTGGAAAAAAGGACATGCCAAAAAGAATAACGGCAAAAAACAGGGAACCTACCTTTTGGGGCTCCCAAATTGAAAATGCATATATTAAACATTAAACGCAGATAGCATAATTATTGAAACATGGAATTACAAGGAAAAATCAAGATGATTGATGAAACCAAGACTTTTGGAAGCAATGGTTTTAGAAAGAGGGAAGTGGTAGTGACCACTGAGGAACAATACCCACAACATATACTTGTTGAGTTTGTACAGGATAAATGCGATTTACTGAATAGCTATCAAGTTGGCCAAGAGGTAAAGATCAGTATTAATCTAAGGGGCCGCGAATGGACCAACCCACAGGGAGAAGTAAAATACTTCAATGCCATACAAGGTTGGCGTATCGAGAATCTTCAGACCGCGGAAGGTTCTTCCAATATACCGCCAGTGCCACCTATGGAGGCCTTTGAACCTGCGGATAACATCAATGACGAAGATCACGATGACCTTCCGTTTTAAGGAGACCACAAAAACGAGTAAAAAAGACCCTTTTGGGTCTTTTTTTTATCCTTGATAGTGGCATGGCCATTATTTTTTTTGAATTGTCTAATTTTAGGAAAACTTGATCTATGAAAAAGGATAGTCCATATAGACCCTTGACCTTTCTTACCGATGCCATTTATTTTCCTCCGATAGAAGATGCAAATGCTGAGGGATTACTGGCCGTGGGGGGTGATCTTTCACCAGAACGGCTTATGCTTGCTTATAGAAGCGGTATTTTTCCATGGTTTAACGAAGGATCTTTAATGTTATGGTGGAGTCCAGATCCTAGAATGGTCCTATTCCCAGAACATATCAAGATTTCGAAAAGTATGTGCAAGGTTTTAAAAAGCGACCAATTTACACTTACCAAAAATACCTGCTTCGAACAGGTCATCGATCACTGTGCAAACGTAAAAAGAAAACATCAGGATGGTACTTGGATAACCCAGGAAATGAAGGAGGCCTATATGAAATTACACCGATTGGGGCATGCAAAATCGTATGAGGTTTGGGAAGACGGTGCGTTGGTCGGGGGGCTCTATGGTATCGATTTAGGCCATGTTTTCTGTGGGGAAAGCATGTTTAGTGCGGTAAACAATGCCTCAAAATTCGCTTTTATCAAATTGGCTGAGGAACTTCATCAAAAAAAATACAGATTGATCGATTGTCAATTGTATACCACGCATTTAGAAAGTCTAGGAGCAAGGGAAATCCCAAGATCTGAATTCATTGATATTCTAAAAAGGAACTAAGTCAATCCAGTAACCGAAGTGCTTCGCGCTGACTTAAGCTGGATAGATCATTGTGTTCGACAAAGTTTTTTACCCATTTGGGATTGGTTCCACTATACTCACGTAACACCCAGCCAATGGCCTTGTTGATAAAGAATTCCTTGGATCCCAAGAGTTTTTTTATAATGTATTCCAACCTTTGGGTATCTATTTTATCCTTTCGTTTCAATTGATAAAGCAAACAGCAACGCTGTAACCAAATGTTGTCAGAGGCCAACCACTTTTCGATATAGGTGTCTAATTGCCTAGGATAGCACTCAAAATACGGGCCAATTAATTTAACGGCAATATAATCTACGGTATCCCACCAAGACTTGTTCGTTACCATATATTCCAATAGGTCAATATCGTTTTGATCGAAGTGGCGGCTATATTTAAATACCAATTCCTGGGCAAAGAATTGGTATTCACGTTGGGGTCTTTGCCAAAGCGTTTTTACTATGTGTTCCAATTCGACCTTGGGAGGTAAATAAGTTTTTTCAAAAAAGGGTCGTTGGAGCGCCCTTCTTTTCGGGGTTTTGATGCCGTAAAATTCAAATTGGTTCCGCATATAAGCCTTTTGACCGGCTGCAGTTTCTGAATCTGCGTTCGTCTCAAATTCAAGTTCCAATGTTCGTAAGAAATCGGTCATTCTTTCTTTTGTTCGAGATGGTCAATATAAAATACGGTCGTGGTTCATTGGCAACGCTGGCCGTTTGCGAAGAAGACTTCCATCTGCGCTGAACCAAAGATCGAGCTCGCGATTCCTTTTGTTATTCTTCATAATCATAATGAGCTTATACACATTGCTAGGGAGGATAAGATTTTGAAATGTGTCGGTTAACTTTGGGGTATCGTTTTCGGTGTTGGTTGCGGGATACTCTTGAAAAATGCGCTTCACCCTGAACTTTTCAAAAGAATCGGATAGATATCCTTTTATTTCTTGGTAGGTTTCTTCGGGGATGTCGACCTCAGTAACCCGGAATCCTGAATTTACTAAGCTGCCAGCCTCGTCAAAGGATAAAAAATAGTGTAAGCGATCCTTTTTGAATTTTAAAAAATATGTGGTTCCGAGACTATCGACTTCTTTGTAATATCGTTTTTGTTTGATTTTTGGGCCAAGTACCATACTGTTCAGTTGCATTGTTGGAAATTGGGATTTCCTGATGCGATGCTCACGTTCCTTTATGTCCTGGCCTTGACATAAATAAGTGACAAGAAACAAAATCAAACCGAACCACAAACCATATCTCATACGTGACTTACTTTTTAATCCTCGGTAAATTAACGATTTATGCCAAGATACTTTTCAAGCGTCAAAATTGGAAGACTGCTGTCCCATTAAACCTCGTTATATCTGAAACAACCGACTTCATGGTCATTGACCATGCCTGTCGCTTGCATGTGTGCATACACCACAGTACTCCCAACAAATTTAAAACCTCTTTTTTTAAGGTCGTTGCTCAAGGCATCTGAAATTTTGGTATTCGCAGGGGCTTCCTTATAATGTATGACTTTGTTCTTGATAGGCTTTCCATCCACAAAACTCCAGATGTACTCGCTGAAACTTCCGAATTCTTCCTGGACTTTCATAAAGGCATGGGCATTGGTTACCGTGGCCCTAATTTTTAATTTGTTTCGTATGATGCCTTTGTCCTGAAGTAATGCTTCTATTTTCGCTGCATCGTACGCAGCGATTTTTTTATAATCAAATTGATCAAAGGCGCTCCTGAAATTTTCCCGTTTGCGAAGAATGGTAATCCAACTTAATCCTGCTTGAAAGGTTTCCAGAATAAGAAATTCAAATAAAGTAGCATCATCTTGGACCGGTACGCCCCATTCCTGGTCGTGATACGCTTCATAGAGGTCATCGCCAACGCACCATCCACATTTGTGTCTATCCATATAAGCGAACTTTGGATTAAAGATATAGATAAATTCAAACTTGGATCGAACGGCAAACCATTTTAGATCTTGGCTGTTTTCTCGCGAATGGCATCGCTTTGATCATCGTTCATATACACAATGGGTACAGCATAGAGACTGGGCATATTGTTTGGGTAATATTTTTGTAGTACTTGATCGATCGATTGGAAAAGTAGGGCTTTGGTTCTGCCTATTATCAATATATTGGATTTTGATTCCAATTTATGGGAGCTTTCGTTTTTGAAATAGGTGGTCTTTTCAGATAGTGAGGCATCCAACAATAGTTTTTTATCCAGTAGGATATCAATGCAATTCAAAGCTTGTTCTTTAGTATCGGTAAGGATATGGGTCAAAACCATAGATGGACTATTTAGAATCGTTCAGCTTTTTCAAGGAATGAATAAAATCGATAAGATCGGTGTTTGCGTAAATACCGTAGGCACTGCTCAAATACCCTTTGCGGCCATCGCCACACTGAATCAAGAACAGGATCGATGCATCCCCAGGGTCGGTCATGCCTTCATGCCTGCAATATTCCACCAAAAAACAAGATTCATGACCATAAGTGTCATTGGTACCCCTACAATTAATTTTTCCATTCCTGAAATAAAAATCGCTATTATAGCCTTCCTTACGAGCGGCATCGATGTCTTGCGTCAGTGTATTACTTTGCGATAATATCATTTCAATTGTATTAAGTATCAAAAAAACACCGGCCTCAGAGTTCCCATATTACTAGCGAAACAAACATAGGCGGACCGGTGTTGAGAGAACAAAATTAAAAACTAACCATTATTCATTGTCTGCAATCGAATCTTCCCTTTTTGTATTTGGCATTTTCAATTCGCCCTTCGCTAGCGCCATTTCGATATCGGAGGTTACTGTAGGCCAGAACCTGAAAAAGTTACGTCCGTCTTTTCGTTTAAGGGTTACTTTGGTTTTGCCATTTGCGGTTACGATTTCTTCAACAAATACTTTTCGGCCTTCCAGATTATTGAAATCGGCGATAGCCCCTCTTTTGATAATGATATTTTTTCTTGGAAAATCAATGTGCTGATAGCTTGATGCGGTAACATTTCCCAATGTTAAGACAGTCCCTTTTTCAATTACACTTGAGTTATCCTGTGCGTGCAGCATTCCAATAGAGAATAAGAATGCAATCATTATTGCTGATTTTCTCATAACTATATTATTTTATTATCGATTATTGGCAATTATTTTACGAATTTAATAATTATAAATAAAAAGTTAGTATTGCAATCGTTAAATAGTTGTTAAACTATTATATGTTGATAGTAATACTATTATATTTGTCTTCCAAAAACACAAAGAGCATGGAACGTTTATTACGATCTGTTAAAATAAACATCAACGAAAAGATTTATGTCAAGGATCCGGAATCATCGGATTTGGGAAAACGTATTGTTGAGGAAAGCATTTTACTGATCCATGAGATTGGCTTTGAGAGTTTTACATTCAAAAAACTGGGAATCAAGATCGGTTCCAATGAAAGTTCGATTTACCGCTATTTTGAAAATAAGCATAAACTGTTATTATACTTGACATCCTGGTATTGGGGGTGGTTGGAGTATCAATTGGTTTTCGAGACCAATAGTATGGGTGATCCCATAGAAAAGCTTAAAAAGGCCATTGAAATTGTTACTAAGGTGACTGAGGTCGATTCCGCATTTTCACATATCAATGAGGTGTTCTTGAACAAAATCGTTGTCAACGAATATTCAAAATCCTATTTGACCAAAGAGGTCGATGCTGAAAACAAAGAGGGTTATTTTATAATCTATAAAAGATTGGTTATGAGGATAAGTGATATGATAAAGACGATTCATCCCGATTACCCTTTCCCTTCTAGCCTGGCCAGTACTATATTAGAAGGATCGCTTCACCAATATTTTTTGCGGGACCATTTCCCTTCGTTGACGGACTGTCACGAGAAAAACGACCCTACGGTTTACTTTCAAAACCTTGTGTTCTGCATCCTTAAATCATAGAGAATGACGAAAATAATGATGACCTCATGGCAGCGGCTAATAGGTTTGTTGCGTTTGGACAAAAGGGATATTACCCAAGTGTTTTATTACGCCATATTCGCTGGCGTTGTAAATTTGTCCCTCCCCCTAGGTATTCAGGCTATAATCAACCTATTGCAAGGGGCGCGTATCAGCACCTCTTGGATTGTACTGGTTGTCCTCGTGACACTGGGCGTGGCATTTGTGGGCGTACTACAGTTAATGCAGATCAGAATCATAGAAAATGTACAACAGAAAATCTTCACACGCTCCTCTTTTGAATTTGCGTACAGGTTCCCCAAAATTAAAATGAGTGAATTAAGCAATTACTATCCGCCGGAGTTGGCAAATCGGTTTTTCGATACCCTCACCATTCAAAAGGGACTTTCAAAGATTTTGATTGATTTTCCTGCCGCTTTATTGCAGATAATTCTTGGGCTTTTATTGCTTTCTTTCTACCATCCGTTTTTCATTGTTTATGGCATTTTATTGCTCTTGCTTGTTTATGTGGTTTTTAAGTTTACGGCCCAAAAAGGACTTGACACGAGTCTTAATGAATCCAAAAGCAAATACAAAGTGGCGCATTGGTTACAGGAGATAGCCCGGTCGATTGTAAGCTTCAAGCTTTCAGGAAAGACCTCGCTTGCCCTGGATAAAAATGATGAACTGGTCACTGAGTATCTTAATGCGCGAGAGGGTCATTTTAAGGTATTGGTATTACAGTTTGTCCAAATGATAGGGTTTAAGGTTCTCGTAACGGCAGGGCTTTTGCTCATTGGGGGTTTACTGGTACTGAACCAGGAAATGAACATCGGACAGTTTGTGGCTGCCGAGATCATTATTCTTTTGGTCATAAGTTCTGTAGAGAAATTGATTCTGGGATTAGAGACCTTTTATGATCTATTGACATCCTTGGAAAAATTGGGCCAAGTTGTCGATAAGGAGTTGGAAACACAAGAAGGTGAGATTTCCTTAGAGGGAAATGCCCCTCTTTTTGTCGAGTTGGAAGGTGTCTCGTATAGCGTACCCGGCAGTAATAAGAAAATAATTGATAATGTCAGCTTAAAGATTACCCCCAATAGTCGCATTCTCATGAAGGGGGGAAGTGGTTCAGGAAAGACCACCTTGTTGCGCATTATTTCGGGTATTTTGGAACCCGATTCGGGAGGTGTATATGTCAATGAACATTCCCTAAACGGTATAAGTCTTAACCACTATCGTTCCCAATTAGGTCAATGCTTACCTGAGGAAACCCCTTTTGAAGGGTCCATTTTGAACAACATAACTTTTGGTGATAAAACTATTTCACAGGAACAAGTGAATTGGGCTCTTAAAAACGTAGGCCTGACCGAGTTCGTAAAAGAGCAGCCTCGAGGTTTACAAACGATTCTCTATCCTGAAGGAAAGCAGATTCCCTATACAGTAGCCAAAAAAATAGTTTTGGCGCGAAGTATCGTTAGAAAGCCCAAGTTACTACTTCTTAAAAATCCCTTGGATCAATTTGAAAAGTCGGAAGCAACTAAACTTATAAATTTCCTGAGTGACCCGGGTAACGGGTGGGCCTTATTGGTAGTGGGTGAAAACAAGCGATGGATTGAACATTGTACACGTGTTATCACCATGGAAAAAGGAAGAATAATCGATGAAAAAGTAACGTAGTATGTTGAATATTTCGCATAACAAATTGAACCAAAAGGTTTCGCTAGAACGATTTACTTCTGCCCAAAAGGTATTCCATCAAAGACATTATAAGCATTTTAATCGCTTTTTATTGGCCTTTGCACTCGTGGCGTTTCTTATCCTTTTTCTACCGTGGACACAGAACATCAATAGCAAGGGATATTTAACGACCTTAAAGCCCGATCAACGTCCCCAGACGATTCAATCGCCCATTCCTGGTCGAATCGAAAAGTGGTATGTTCAAGAAGGGGATTATGTAAAAAAAGGCGATACCATTCTGTTTATCTCTGAAATCAAAAACGAATATCAGGATCCGAGATTGGTCGAAAGAACGGGGCAGCAAATTAAGGCCAAGGAATCCTCGGTCACCTCCTATGAGGGCAAAGTAAAGGCTTTGAACAGTCAAATAGCCGCACTTACTAGTGAGCGGGGTTTAAAGTTGGAGCAAGCCAAGAATAAATTGTTACAGTCAAAATTAAAGGTAAAGAGCGATAGTATTGATTTAGAGGCGGCGAAGACAAATATTAGCATAGCCCAACGACAATATGATCGCATTGTACAACTACAGTCAGAGGGTCTAAAAGCCTTGACCGATGTAGAAGAAAAACGCCTAAAATTTCAAGAGACCCAGGCCAAATTGATTTCACAGGAAAACAAGGTATTGGCTTCCAGAAATGAAATTTTGAACGCCCAGATGGAAATCAGTCGTGTTATGGCCGAATACACAGATAAAATAGCAAAGACAAGGGGTGATATGTTCACGGCACAGTCGAATCAATTCGACTCTGAAGCACAAGTCACAAAATTAGAGAGCGCGTTTACGAACTACCAGATGCGTAATGACCTCTATTACATACGTGCGCCCCAGAATGGCTATATCAACAAGGCCATAAAAGGAGGTATAGGAGAAACCTTCAAGGAAGGTGACCGTTTGGTGGGTATTATGCCTTCAGATGTAGATTTGGCCGTTGAAACCTATGTTGAACCTTTGGATCTACCGCTGTTACATCTTGGCGAAAAGGTACGCATTCAATTTGATGGATGGCCGGCTATAGTGTTCAGTGGCTGGCCTAATGTTTCATACGGTACGTATGGCAGTGAAATCGTGGCCATAGAAAACTTCATCAGTGAAAATGGAATGTATAGGGTTTTGCTGGCCCCTGACCCCAATGATCATCCATGGCCATCAGCGATTCGTGTAGGTTCAGGTGCCAATACCATCGCACTATTGGAAGATGTACCTATTTGGTATGAGTTATGGCGGCAATTGAATGGTTTCCCACCAAATTATTACCAACCCAATAATGTCAAAACCGACGCTAAAAAGAAGTAGTGATGCGCACCTATAGTTTCTTCCTATTCTTCATCTTGTGCTTGGCACTTCAGGGTCAGGTACAAGATACCGTGGTCTTGCGGTTCAATGAATATCTGGGGTATGTAAAAAAATACCATCCGATTGCAAAACAAGCTGAATTGCAAATAGGTGTGGGCCAGGCAAATTTAATGAAAGCCAGGGGCGGATTTGACCCGAAGATCGAGGTTGATTATGACCAAAAGAAATTCAAGGGGACTGAATATTACGATCGTTTGAATACCACCTTCAAGATACCTACGTGGTACGGTATTGAGCTCAAAGGCAATTTTGAACAGAATAGTGGGGAATATCTAAACCCTGCAGAGACGCTTCCCCCCGATGGTTTGTACAGTGCAGGAATGTCAATGTCGCTCGGACAAGGCTTATGGATCAACGATCGCATGGCAACCCTTAAAAAGGCAAAATATTTCAGGAATCAGTCCAAGGTGGATCGTGACTTGTTGGTGAACCAAATTCTTTATGAGGCTTCCCTTGCTTATTTTGATTGGTTGAAAGCATATAACGAGGCCTTGATTTATCAGCATTTTTTGGATAACGCCAAAATGAGGTTTGAGGGCATAAAACGCAATGCGAGCACTGGTGATATTGCGGCAATCGATACCGTAGAGGCGAAAATTGCCATGCAATCCAGGGCATTGGGCCTAGAACAGGTAAAAGTGGGATTAATGAAACAAGCGTTGGTCCTTTCGAATTTTTTATGGATAAATGAGGGCATCCCCATGGAATTGCAACCCAATGTAATCCCTGAAACAGCGATTGAAGCGGAGATTGACATTACCCTTGAAATTTTGGGAAAACCATTGGATAGTTTTTCCATTGAAAATCATCCAAAATTAAAATCTTTGGGTTATAAAATTGATGGATTACGGGTTGAAAAACAATTAAAGACAAATCGCCTATTGCCTAAGATAGACGTACAGTATAATTTTTTGACCGAAACACCTGAGTACATAAATTCCTTTGAAACAGGGCAGTACAAAGGAGGTATTAGTTTTCAATTACCGCTTTTTCTGCGAAAGGAAAGGGGGGATCTGCGATTGGCGAAATACAAAGTGCAAGAGGCACAATATGAGCTTGATAATGCCCAAATACAGATTAAGAACAAGATTTTGTCGGTATATCGGGAATTGGAATCCTTTGAATCCCAAAACCTAATGATCAATGAAATAGTAGATAATTACACGTTACTTTTAAATGCGGAGGAACGCAAATTCAGTTTTGGGGAAAGTTCCTTGTTTTTGATTAATTCCCGGGAAAGCAAACTCATTGATGCAGAATTAAAAAAGATCGAAGTGCGTAACAAATACTATATGGCCAAGGCAAAACTATTCGAAAGCCTTTCGGTGAACCCCCAGAATTTATGATAAAAATAAGAATAGTGTAAGGTTTGGCGTAAAATAGCCACCTATGTCACCTAAGTTACCAATGGAATTGATTTTCGATGGTAACTTTGTCGTTTTAATCGCAATATTTATGGACGCAATCGTTTTGGAAAATGTAGAGGTTACCACGGAAGCACTGGTACAAAAAGGAATGGATAAAGGAATGTCATATGAAGACTATAGGTTTTTGATGGATACGCTAGCCCAAGAAGGAAGGGCCACTGGGCAAGAAACATCCGAAGCTGAGGTCAATTATACGCTCTTGAACCAACGACGTATGAAACGTTTGGACAAAACCTTGAAAATCAATGAAGAATTCACTGAAAGAATTCTGGGTTTTGATCAAGTCAAAGTAACCTGGCTGGTGTTGACCGAAAGTTGGTGTGGGGATGCGGCGCAGGTCTTGCCCATGATCAATAAAGTGGCAGCACTCAACGACAATATAACCTTAAAAATAATCCTACGGGATGAAAACCTCGACATCATGAATCGGTTTTTGACCCAAGGTGCCATGAGTATCCCAAAATTGATCATGGTGAATAATGCGTCAGGCGAAATACTGGGCGAGTGGGGTTCCCGACCAAAAATCGCAGAACAGTTGGTTAGTGACTTTAAAAATCAATATGGTGCATTGACACCCGAATTCAAGGAAGAACTACAGGTTTGGTATAATGCCGACAAAGGGCAAAGCATACTTACCGATCTCTTAGACTTACTTTCCTTGGAATAAGTAGGTGATGGTCCCTTTTTGAAATGCTTTTGAAGAGGCATCGAACTTGGCCTGGAGGGCATAGGTGATAGCGTTGTCGACCAGGCAACCATTCGAGGTGCCAGAGCTTTTTGAATTAAAGCTTGCATCGATAACATTTCCCAATGCATCGACTTCAATATTTATAACCACTTTTCCACCTTCAATACAGGTATAGATTGGGGGCGGTAATTTGTAATTGTTTCTATCGATCAGGGAGTAGGAGACCGATGTTCTTCTCGCGGCCAGATTATTCGTGCGCTCTTCTTTTTGGGCTTCCCTTTCACCCAGCAATTGTTTTTTCTCCTCCCTTTGCTTTGCCAATTCCTTTACCTTGGCTACATAGTCTGTGTCTTCAGTATCATAATCAGAATTGTCATCGGAAGTGGCAGTGGCTTTCTCCTCTAAAAGCTCTTCTAGGGTCTTAAGCGGTTCGGGATTCCCAAAACTGGGTTTGGCCGTTTCATTGTACGCCATATGGCTTTTTATGGGATCCTGTTGCTGCAATTCTTCCAACATCTTTTCCTCTTCCTGAATCAACTCCTCGAGATCTTCCTGGTCCAGAACCAACTCAACTACATACTCATCTTCCTCTTGGTTTCCACCAAGATGAATACTATACAACCCCAAGACCACTATGGCCATAGCGAAGATGGTAATGAGCAAAGCCAATTGTTGACGATTTAGTTGCATAAGTCTATAACCCGTATTTTGTCGAAATATTTTAATTTTTCGTTGAAATGGGATCCATGGCGTTTTCCACCCTAAATACTCCCGGTTTCTAGCAATATATCTGCAAAAACGTTGGGATCCATGGCTATATTTACGTTGTAATCACCTATTTTGGTTCTTCGCAATGCCGATAAATGGCTTCCTGAATGTAATGCTTTCCCAAAATCATGGGCCAATGAACGAATGTAGGTGCCCTTGCTACAGACAATCCTGAAATCAACGTTAGGCAAATCTATATTGGTGATTTCAAATTCAGAAATTGTTACACGTCGTTTTTTTATAGCAACTTCCTTGCCTTCCCGGGCATATTCATACAATCGTTTCCCATCTTTTTTAAGCGCTGAAAATACAGGCGGTGTCTGTTCAATATTCCCGATAAATCCTGTTGTGGTTTTTTGAATCAATGCATCCGAGATATGCGCTATGGAAAAGGTTTCATCCACAGCGGTTTCAAGATCATAGGAGGGTGTGGTTGCTCCCAAGGTGATAGTTCCTGTATACTCTTTTGCCTGCCCCTGAAGGTCATTTATTTTTTTGGTGAACTTGCCTGTGCAAATCAGTAAAAGGCCAGTTGCCAATGGATCAAGGGTACCTGCATGGCCAATCTTTATTTTTTTTAGGTGGAATTTCTTACGAATGGCCCATTTGAGTTTGTTCACGGCTTGAAACGATGACCAGCGCAAGGGCTTATCGATCAAAAGCAACTGTCCTTCCAAAAAATCCTCTTTTGATAATGATTCCATTAAAGGGTCTTTTTTTAGTCTTTTTAGGGGTGTATGGAAATTAGCTCCAAAAGCTATATCCAATCGCAATGAGCCCTACGATCAAACAGTACACCGCAAAGTAGGTGAGTTTGCTTTTTTTTACCAGTTGGATCATCCATGTACATGCAGCCAATCCTGCAATGAATGCTGCAATGAAACCGGCACCCATGGCAAAAGTGTTTTCGCTGTGGAAGCTGAGTTCCCCACTCATGATATCCTTGCCTATTTTACCGAAAATCAAAGGAACCACCATTAAAAATGAAAAACGGGCGGCCTTGGTCTTGTCAACACCCATTATAACCGAGGTAGATATGGTTGCTCCTGACCTTGAGATACCGGGGAGCATGGCAATGGCTTGGGAAACACCTACAATAAAGGCATTTTTGTACGAGACTTTCTTATCAGTATCCTTGGCCTTATCGGCAAAATAGAGCAAAACGGCCGTTACCAATAACATAAAGCCAACAAAGCGGACATCCCCGCCAAAAAAGGCTTCCAATTGTTTTTCAAAAAACAGGCCTACAAAGACCGCTGGAAGCATGGAAATGATGATTTTTAATGTAAATCGGGTTTCCTCGTTCCATGTGAATTGAAAAAGGCCTCGAAGTATTTCCCAAACATCCTTTCTGAATACCACTAGCGTGCTCAATGCCGTGGCAAAATGAAGTACTACGGTAAACAAAAGACTTTCCTCAGGGACGGTGCTATCCCCCAATATGGCTTTGCCCAATTCTAAATGTCCACTGGATGAAACGGGAAGAAATTCGGTAAGACCCTGTACGATTCCAAGGATTATGGCATCAATGGTTTCCAATTAATTGCGCTTCTTATGGGGATTCAACAAAATAGCATAGATTTCTATTCCAAGACCGATCAGTACTAAGGTCGGCGCCAATCGAATTCTACGAAAATTAAAAATATCAGGATTAAAAACGTTGGGATCATCACTGCCTCCCCCGGTCATAAGAATGAACCCTAAGGTAATAAAGGCAATGCCCAAGAACATGAACATATAATTCTTTTTATGAAATATGAATTCAGGCTTTACAGGTTGCCCATTCGAATTGTGCTGCTTTTTAGACATGGCGCAAATGTAATGAAGTCCGTCGTATTTATTTTTATATAAACGCGATTTTATGTTTTTATTACATATTGCGTACTTTTTGAACTATTGGGTAAAACCAAGGGTACCCATTTTATAATTTGAAGAAATGCGTGCCTGATAGAAACCAAAGACTGAACTAATAATACAACTCGTCTGTCCTTAGGTTTAAAAAGCGTTGGGTTGCGAAGTAGGTACTTATCAATGAGATCAAAACGCCTAACACAAAAACCCCTACGAATAGAATAATCAATTGCGTACTGTCTTGTAAGATATCGAATTCGGTAAAATTATTGTGCAAATAGATCAACACCCCTCCCAAGGCCAATAGGGCAATGACAGCGCCCAGCATGCCCAGTTTAATGTTTGTCCAAAGAAAAGGCTTTCGAATGAATATTTTTGTGGCCCCTACCATTTGCATGGTCTTTATGATAAAGCGTTTGGAGTAGATAGACAATCGTATGGAACTGTTGATAAGCAAAACCGCGATGAACGTAAAAATAGCACTGGCCACAAGGATCCAGAAACTGATTTTTTTTACATTGTCACTGAGAAGTCCGACCAATGGCTTGTCATAACTTACTTCATCGACATAATTCTTTTTGGAGATCCCTGTCGCAATTTCCTCAATCTGTTCGGGGGAAACAAAGTCTGCGTTCAATTGTACATCAATGGAATTCTTCAACGGATTGTACCCTAGGAAATCAATAAAATTCTCCCCGATTTCCTGACTGTGTTGTTCCGCTGCCTCTTCTTTGGATACATAGGTGGCAGATTTGGTATATTCTGCCATGGCCAGGCTTTTTTGCAGTTGATCCACTTCGACCTCCTTGGCATTTTCCTTTAGAAAGACCGAAATCGTAATCTGCTCTTTAAAATGATCGGCCATTTTTTTGGTGTTCAGTACCAATAAACCGAGGATGCCCAAAAGAAAAAGCACCAGCCCAATACTTAAGACCACTGAGAAATACGAAGAAATCAACTTTCGTTTTTGGTAACTTTCAAAAGATTTGCTCATGTGTCGTGTACTTCAATATGTAAAAATAGGAAAGTAAATCGAATAAACTTATTTTTGTGAATCCAGACCTGTCAGGTTTTTTCATACTTGACAGGTCTGTTGATAAAGTTAAGTTGACATGAACTACGATTTTAGGCGTATAGAGGATAAATGGCAGGCCTATTGGGCCGAAAACCAAACATTTAAGGCGGAGAATAATTCCAATGCGGAAAAATTCTATGTGTTGGATATGTTTCCCTACCCCTCTGGGGCTGGGCTTCATGTTGGGCATCCGTTAGGGTATATCGCCAGTGATATTTATGCGCGATATAAGCGACATAAAGGTTTTAATGTGCTGCACCCCATGGGCTATGACTCCTTTGGTCTTCCTGCAGAGCAATATGCCATTCAAACAGGACAACATCCGGCAATTACGACCGAGACCAATATTAATAGGTATCGGGAACAATTGGATAAAATAGGTTTCTCTTTTGATTGGAGCCGTGAGGTTCGTACGTCGAACCCCAAATATTACAAATGGACCCAATGGATCTTTATTCAATTGTTCAATTCTTGGTACAACAAGGATACCGACAAGGCCGAGGGTATTGAAACTTTAATCACGCAATTCGAGAAAGAGGGGAACAGTAAGGTACATGCGGTATGCGATGAGAACATGGCGTTATTCTCCGCAACGGAATGGAAGGCATTTTCAAGTACGGACAAACAGAAAATACTATTGCAATACCGACTAACCTACCTCGCGGAAACAGAGGTCAATTGGTGTCCGGCTTTGGGAACGGTTTTAGCCAATGATGAAATAGTCAATGGGGTTTCTGAGCGTGGGGGCCACCCTGTGGTTCGTAAAAAAATGACCCAGTGGAGCATGCGGATCACTGCATATGCCCAACGACTATTGGATGGTCTTGACAAAATAGATTGGCCCCAGCCCTTGAAAGACTCCCAAACGAATTGGATTGGGCGCTCTCAAGGTGCTGAAGTCGAATTCAGGATCCAGCATTCAGCATTCAGGATTCCTGTTTTCACTACTAGGCCCGACACCATTTTCGGGGTTAGTTTTATGACCTTGGCCCCAGAGCATGAATTGGTTTCCAAAATCACAACCCCGAAACAACAAGCCGAGGTCGATGCGTATGTGGAAGCTACGGCCAAACGTTCGGAACGTGACCGAATGGCCGATGTTAAGACCATTACCGGGGCGTTTACCGGGGCGTTTGCAGAACACCCCTTTACCAAGGAGCCCATACCGATTTGGATCGGCGATTATGTGTTGGCAGGTTATGGTACGGGAGCGGTGATGTCAGTTCCTTGCGGTGACCAGCGTGATTATGACTTTGCGAAGCATTTCAATATCCCTATTCCGAATATATTTGAAGGGGTCGATATTTCCCAGGAAGCATTTTCGGATAAGGAAACAACGGTTATTGCGAATTCTGACTTTTTAAACGGGTTGTCTTATAAGAAGGCCGTAAAGCGGATTGTCTTTGAATTGGAGAAAATAGGCCAGGGGGAAGGAAAGATAAATTATCGGCTACGCGATGCTGTTTTTAGCCGTCAACGCTATTGGGGTGAACCTTTCCCGGTGTATTATGTAAATGGTTTGCCGCAAATGATAGCCGCAGAACACTTACCCATTCACTTACCGGAAGTTGAAAAATACCTACCTACCGAAACCGGGGAACCCCCTTTAGGGAATGCAATGGTCTGGGCTTGGGATACAAAAAACAATAAAGTGGTCGAAAATGAAGCGATCGACCATGCAACTATATTTCCGCTTGAATTGAATACCATGCCGGGTTGGGCAGGGAGTTCCCAATATTTTAACCGCTATATGGATCCCCGTAACGACGATGAGATTTTCTCTAAGGAAGCTATTGATTATTGGCAGGATGTGGACTTGTACATTGGAGGTAGCGAACATGCCACCGGGCATTTATTGTATTCGCGATTTTGGCAAAAATTCATGTTCGATAAGGGATTCGTGCCCAAAGATGAATTTGCCAAAAAATTGATTAACCAAGGGATGATCACAGGGACAAGCGCTTTCGTTTATCGGGAAGAGGAAACAGGGAACGTAATCTCTAAAGGGAAAATAGGGAATAGAAAGGTTACTCCGATTCATGCTGATGTTTCGCTTGTGAATGCGTCTGACGAGTTGGATGTGGCCGCTTTTAAAAATTGGAAACCAGAATTCAAGGATGCAGAGTTTATCTTGGAGAATGACAAATATATCGTTGGTCGTGAAGTCGAAAAAATGTCCAAGTCGAAATACAATGTGGTAAGTCCGGATAGTATTTGTGAGGACTATGGGGCCGATTCCTTGCGTTTGTATGAAATGTTCCTCGGGCCTTTGGAACAGTCCAAACCTTGGAATACCGCAGGGATCACGGGTACCCATTCGTTCCTTAAGAAATTATGGCGTTTGTTTTTTGATACGGATGGGGCCAAGTTCGATACCAGCGAACCTACGAAGGAAAACTTAAAGACCCTTCATAAAACCATTAAAAAGGTCGAGGAAGATATTGAGCACTTTAGTTTCAATACCTCGGTCTCCACTTTTATGATCTGTGTCAATGAACTCTCGGCCCAAAGATGTACCAGTCGCGCAATTTTGGAGCCCTTGGCGATATTGGTTTCCCCATATGCACCGCATATAGCCGAGGAACTTTGGGAACAATTGGGTCATGCAGGATCCATTTCCACAGCACCTTTCCCCATATTCGATGCATCCTATTTGGTTGAAAACAGTAAGGAATACCCTATATCCTTCAATGGTAAAATGCGTTTTACGCTAGAATTGTCCTTGGATTTGGACAAGGAGGGTATTGAAGCGGCGGTAATGGCCCATGAGAAAACCCAGCAACAGTTACAGGGAAGAACCCCTAAAAAGGTTATCGTTGTGCCAGGTAAGATTGTGAATATTGTTGGGTGAACACTTAAGTCTATCCAACAAAAGCCGATTTCTTTTTCAATGAAATCGGCTTTTGTTATTTAATAATGACATTTATTTATTCACCTCCCCTAAAAAAATCACTAAAAAGAATAAATAACAATAAAATATAACTTCACCCCTATTAAATATAGGGGTATATAGCTATTAATGTGGTATTATAGCGAAATTACCCCTATTTTATATGCAATAATTTTTTTATTTCGAACTATTGTCACAATTTTACTTCCATATTCTAAAATCATAACAAAATGACAATAGGCGTCCCAAAAGAAATAAAGAATAATGAGAGTCGAGTCGGTATGACACCGGCAGGTGTTTTTGAATTGGTTCATAAAAAGCATACCGTTTATGTGCAATCTGGTGCTGGGGATGGTAGTGGTTTTTGCGACGAGGACTACAAACAGGTAGGGGCCATTATATTGGATGCCATTGGCCAGGTATATAGTATGAGTGACATGATCGTGAAGGTGAAAGAACCCATTGAAGAGGAATATGGTCTCATTCAAAAAGGACAAATAGTATTCACCTATTTTCATTTTGCTTCTAGTGAACCTTTGACGAAAGCGATGATCGAGAGTGGGGCCATATGCATTGCCTATGAGACGGTAGAGGACAAAGAAGGGACCTTACCTTTGCTGACTCCTATGTCTGAGGTTGCCGGTAGAATGGCCATTCAACAGGGGGCTAAATATTTAGAGAAACCCAAAAAAGGCCGAGGGGTATTACTAGGCGGTGTTCCCGGTGTCCCTCCCGGAAGGGTATTGATATTGGGAGCAGGGGTTGTAGGCATACAAGCTGCTAAAATGGCAGCAGGACTTGGCGCCCATGTGACAATTCTCGATATAAACATGAAAAGGCTTCGTTATGTAAATGATGTGATGCCAAGTCATGTAGTCACGGAATTTTCAAATGAATATAATATTCGAAAACATGTAAAGACCCATGATTTGATCGTAGGCGGGGTATTGGTCAAAGGTGCCAAAGCCCCTAATTTAATTACCAGGGATATGCTTAAGACCATGCATCCTGGTGCAGTGATTGTTGATGTTGCCGTGGATCAAGGGGGGTGTGTTGAAACAACCAAGCCGACAACACATGAAGACCCCATTTATATCATTGATGATGTAGTTCATTACTCTGTGGCCAATATGCCTGGAGCCGTACCTTATACTTCCACAGTGGCGTTGACCAATGTAACCTTGCCTTATGTATTGGCATTGGCTAATAAAGGATGGCAAAAGGCATGCTCCGATGATGAATCGTTGAATAAAGGGCTGAATATTGCCCTTGGAGAAGTAATTTACAAAGAAATCATAGATACGTTTGGTTGGGATACCGCAATGGCATAAAAAGTACATTTTGTCAGTGTAAAGTGCCTTGCTAACTCCAGATGGCTTATTAATGGAGATTGGCGGGGTTTTTGCTTTTAATTTAATCTGGTTCTTAACGAAATGGGAATCTTTAGTATTTTTATAAAAATTAAACTGGAAAAATTATGATGGGATATTATATATTAATCGGTGCCATTGCCTTGGTAAGTTGGCTGGTAAGTAGTAAACTGAAAAGCAAGTTCAAGTATTATTCCAAGGTGCATTTGCAAAATGGAATGAGCGGTGCGGAGATTGCCGAGAAAATGTTGGCCGACCATGGAATTCGCGATGTAAAGGTCGTCTCTACCCCGGGAATGTTGTCGGATCACTACAATCCAAAGAACAAGACCGTTAACCTGAGTGAAGGGGTTTATAGTCAACGCAACGCTTCTGCGGCTGCGGTTGCTGCCCATGAATGTGGCCATGCCGTACAGCATGCCCAAGCTTATGAATGGTTGACTTTGAGGTCTAAATTGGTCCCCGTGGTTAGTGTTACTTCCGGCATGTCTATGTGGGTTGTTTTTGGAGGACTGATGCTAGGTGCAGCAGCAGGTGTGGGATTTGGATATTGGGTGGCCATTGCAGGATTGGTGATGATGGGAATGGCAACCTTGTTCAGTTTTATCACCTTGCCGGTTGAATATGACGCAAGCAATAGGGCTTTAGCTTGGTTGAAGGCCAAGAATATGGTAACACCGCAAGAATATAAAGGTTCTGAAGATGCCTTGAAGTGGGCGGCCCGTACCTATTTGGTAGCGGCCATTGGCTCCTTGGCTACCCTTTTCTATTGGGGATTACAAGTCTTGGGAGGAAGGGATTAATTGGCTTTTCAAATACAAAAGAAAGAGGCTGTCAAAAAAGTTTAAAATTAAACTTTCTGTCCCATCGAGCGGAGTCGAGATGTATTGAATATCAGTAGTTACTTTTCTCGACTACGCTCGAAATGACAGCAGAACCGACTTTTTACACAACCACTTTTTTATATCGTTATCTGCCGATCGATCTGTTGGTTTAACGAGATAAAGGTTTCTGTGCGTGAAACCCCCTCAATCTGTTGGATCTCTTTGTTCAGCACATGCATTAAATGTTCATTGTCCCTGCATAGTACTTTGATAAGGATCGACCAATTACCTGTTGTATAATGACATTCCAATACCTCCGGGATTTTCTCCAATTGTTTTACGGCCATAGGATTGCTCATGGCCTTATCCAAATAGATGCCAATGTAGGCCATTGTGGTATACCCCAAGACTTTTGGGTTGATGATGAACTTTGAACCAGATAAAAGTCCTGATGCTTCCAACTTCCGCAAACGTTGGTGAATGGCCGCACCCGAAATACCAATACTTCGTGCTATTTCAAGTACCGGTTTACGCGCATCGTTCATTAAAAACCTTAGGATTTTCTTATCAATCCCATCAATCTTAACATTTTTATCGTCAGATTTCATTTTTGCGTTTCAATATGAAAGTAAAAATACAAAATCCCGATTAAATTCTAATTGCCTACACTATGCGGATTATAACCCAAATAAGGCACTTCATATTCTTTGAAAGTGATGCCATAGTTCCTCAGTTCAGCTAAAATAGGATCATATACTTCTTTTGATATGGGAATTTGCACCCCTGGGGTTTTTATTTTTTCGTTGAGGATCAGCAGTGTGGCAATGGCAACCGGTAATCCTACGGTCTTAGCCATGGCCGTATGAGTCCGGTTTTCACCGATTACAACCATATTGGCGTCAATTTGTAATTTTTTACCATGCAGTTCATAGCCGAACTTATGGTACATTACGATCATGTCCTTATCATCTTCATCAAGCGTCCAACTATCTTCCAGGATCAATTGCAATATTTGGGCAGGAGTGGCATGGTTGAGGGGAATGGTCTTTTTGGCATCGAAAAGATGTAGTTCGGAAAGCATTTCCCATTTACTGTCATCTTGGTCGATTTTCAAATAATGCCTCAACTTCAATTCGACCGAGTCTGTTGGGGAATAGGGGAGAAACAAATTGGTGAACTCGCGATAAGACATCCCCTTGGAGTTCTCCACGGCATAGCTGTCATCGGTCATTCCCAACTGAACGAACATATTCCATGCTTTTGAAAAACCGACCCTGCGCATGGTGCCCCTATACAGGGTAAGTGCTTCCTGTAAGCCGTAGGCTTCACGATACTTTAAGGAATCCCGGTTGGCATATCCTTCGAATTTGCCATATCCCTCGATTTCAAAAAATTCGGTACGCCTAAAAAGCTTGTGGTAGGGAATGTATTTATACGTGCCTTCCTGTATGAATTTTGCAGCACCACCTTGACCGGCCAGAACAACATTCCTAGGGTTCCAGGTAAATTTATAGTTCCATAGATTGGTATCACTTTCTGGGGCGACCAAACCTCCGGTAAACGATTCAAAAAGTACCATTTTACCTCCTTGGTTTCTAATGCGGTCAATGATCTGCATGGCACTCATATGGTCGATACCCGGGTCAAGACCAATTTCGTTCATAAAGATCAGCCCTTTCTTTTTTAAGGCTTTATCAAGGGCCTCAATTTCGTCGCTGATGTACGAAGCGGTAACGAGATGTTTTTTAAAAGCCACGCAATCCTCGGCGACTTTTATATGAAAACGGGCTGGGAGCATCGAAACGACTATATCACTATTTTTGATCTCCTTCCTTCGGGCCTCGTCGTTTAAAATATCCATGGGCACAACCCGGCAATTGTGATGGTCCTTAATTGAAGTCGGAATCGTTTTTGGGTCTATATCCCCAATGGTCAAGAGAAGTTTTTCTGTATCGGACTTTTCCAGAAAGTAGTCCAATAGGTAAGACGTTGATTTTCCGGCACCTAAAACAAGTATTTTTCGCAACATTACGTTTAATTACTTTTATGTGATAATAACGGAACACTAAGGTATCAAATTGTTATTTTTATAAAATTAGAGACGTATTAAGTTATGAACAAAACAATTTTCAGTACGGGGATATTCTTTGGGGTCCTTGCGGTTTTATTGGGTGCTTTTGGGGCACATGGTTTGGAAAAGCTTATTGATTCGGATGCGATATTGACCTATGAGACGGGTATTAGGTATCAGATGTACCATGCCTTGTTCTTGTTGATATTGGCGAATACAAGATTCTTGCCCGAGCAACATAAAAAGCTGGTTTTTTATCTGATCGTCCTGGGAATGGTGCTGTTTTCGTTTTCGATCTATTTTTTGGCCACCAACGCCTTGACCGACTTCGATTTTAAGAAAATCGCCTTGCTGACACCATTGGGTGGTACCTTGTTGATTTTTGGATGGTTGGTTTTAGGGTATAAGGTGTTCAAAAGTAAACCAAGCCTGCCTTTGTAGGGTTTTTGTATCTTCAAAAAGAAAAGGGCCCCTTAATGAGGCCCAATCCTTATTTTTTGTTTACCGTGGTAATGTATTTTTGCAATGCCATCGTCATAGAAGGCGTTTCTGGCGTAGGCGCTTTGATATCTATGCGCAAACCGGCTCCGGTGGCTGCGTCTATGGTTGAATTGCCGAATACCGCTATCCGCGTATCCTTCTGTTCAAAATCAGGGAAATTCTTTAGCAATGACTCTATCCCTGAAGGGCTAAAGAAGACCAGAACATCATAATACACATCCCTTAGGTCTGATAGATCGCTGATCACGGTTTTATAGAAAATGCCTCGGGTCCAATTAACACCCAATTCATCCAGAGTTTCAGGCACCTGTGGTTTTAAGACATCAGAGGATGGCAAAAGAAATTTTTCGTCCTTGTATTTTTTAAATAAGGGAATTAGGTCATTGAAATTCATCTTACCTACATAAATCTTGCGCTTACGATACACCACATATTTTTGCAAATAGTAGGCAACAGCTTCAGACTGGCAAAAGTATTTCATGGTATCAGGCACCTTGAAGCGCATTTCCTCTGCAATCCTGAAAAAATGATCTACGGCATTTCTACTGGTCAAAATAAGGGCAGAATAATTGTGTAAATCTATCTTTTGTTGTCTCACACCTTTCGCATCAACTCCTTCCACATGAATAAATGGCCTGAAGTCAACTTTTACTTTTTCCTTGTCAATGAGTCTGGAATATGGGGAATTTTCCATTTTAGGCTCAGGCTGCGATACCAAAATCGTCTTTACTTTCATAAATCCTAGTCTTTTAGATAGCTCCCGATGAGGACTAACGGTGCAATTTCAAGTGCGCAAAGGTACAAAATAAAATAGAAAAAATAGTTGGTGATCAATTTTTGATGATTCCTTAGGATTGTGATCCAGCCAATTACATTTACTAAGAGAATTAGCAAAATTGCCACATAAAAGACAGCTTTGGAACCAATAAAAATGTAGGTCAAAATGATATTGGCCAAAAACATGATGATACCGCTGTAATTGAAATAGGATAATTTCTTGAAAATGACCTCAGTGATTATTTTTTGGATGCCAAAGATGTACCCATTGCCCAATTGCATCCCCAATTTAATGAATAGGAACAAAATTAAGCCCGCCATCATCCAGGGGTAGGCCAAATTATCCGAAGTAAGCTCCGATACTTGAAAAACATCCAAGGCGAGATAAACGAAAAGTGAAAAGTTGATGATTAGGAACAATCCCCAAAAAAGATTAAACCAATTCATTACTTTTTCCTTTTTGTTGTACATGAAAATATACTTGTTGTTAAAAGGTAGAATAATGAAATTAAGGAATCTGGAATAGAATACACTTTTGGCCAAAACCAAGAAAAGTAGGCTTAGGATAATCAATATGGTTATCCAATCGGTCGCTACCGTATTTTTTAAGAGGGGTTCCATTAGTTCAATTTAATCGTCTCACTGTTCAATCCGTATCGCAATCCGTTTTCTGAAATCACGATTTTAAAGTACTTGGGGGACGTCGTCTTTTTAGCCTTTGGTAACTTAAACGTAAAAAGTGTCGTATCATTTGATGCAAGGGAAACTAATTCCTTATGGACGGGATTCACTTGAATAGGGACAAGTTCCTTGAATTGTTTGGCATTGTCCAAATATGCAATGGCAAATTGTAATTTTTTGACGGAAATGTCGGTCGCGTACGGATTATATACTTTTACGGTATATTCCTGATCATCCATTTTGAATTTTTCATCTTTTACGATACACCTTAATTTTCTAAAAGATTCAAAGTCATCTATATAATGGGCATAGTAAACACTACCGTTGGCTTTCGGAAAAGTAAAGTCCCTTTTGTTCAAGTATTTTGAAACATAAAGAACTTTCTTGTGCTGAACCGCTTCTTCCGAATTATCAATGGAGTATTGGTTTTGCCTATAATTGATATTGTTCAGGGAATATGAAGTTTCGCCCGTATAAAAAGCATACATGGGCGCATTGCGGTATGAGTTCTCATAGACCACTGGATTGGTACCCGCCGTGGCCTGTATGTTCGACATCCATGCCTTATTCCCATGGGTTTCATAGTAAATGGGGAATAACGGCTCATAGACAAGACCTATCCGAAGAAATAAGATTATGGCAATGTTGACCAAGCCAAGCCTGAATACCCATTTACGAACGCCGGCATGCTCCATTATATAGTTAAAGACAAGAATTGCCATGGGGATTGAAACTACGATGATCCATTGGGTCTGCACCCTTCGGTTAAAACTGGATATAAAGAAAAATATCAGAACACCATAGGTTAAATAGAGTAGGGCCTTGGTAAACAGATCTTTGGAACGGCTTTTAAACAAGGCATAATACATAAATGGAAATGTAAGTCCGAAAATCGCTATCAGATTTACCAAAAAACCCAGTGTATATTTGTTGAAATCATATGGGGCATTCGGCCGTTCAAACAAATGGTATTTAATAGAAATAAAGTCATGTTCATAAAGCCACAAAAAATGGGGCATATAACATACCAAGGCTGTGATAACGGCTATCCACGCATATTTATCGAAGACCAACTTAAGGTTTGAGAGCAACACGAAGAATATCACCAGTACAGCGTGGTATTTACTGTACATAAGCGCGGCCATTATAATGCCTAGGACAAGGGCGATGGCAATCGACGGTTTTCGTATAAAATGTTTATACACCAACAGGAATAAGGCGGTAAAGAAAAGCAAGGGTGTGTCGGGCAATGTAAAAAAGCCATATGCATTGAGCAAGGTCATTGAAAACACCAACACGAAAAAATGGGGAACGTATTTCTTCTTTTCAGGATGATCAATAGCCATCCATAAAAAAACAAATGTCCCCACGGAGAAGAGACAGCTGACGAAACGAACACCCAATTCACCATCAAACAAAAAACTGCTTATTTTGATCATCAAAGCGACCATAGGAGGGTGGTCAAAATACCCCCAAGCCATGTTTTTGGCATAGTGCCAATAATAAGCCTCATCATAAATAAGCTCCGTAAAATGGGCCTGAATTAGATTCAAGATCAAGATAGAACCTAACAGGTATAAGAAAAGCTTAGGTAATTTCAATGGTATTGTTGATTGTTGATTCGGTCGTAAAATTACAAATTCTACATGGTAACCAAAGGTTTAAAAAAATGATAAATAGTCGGTTCATATTCTTCGACAGCTTTTAAAATACTATTTTTGTGGAAATTCAAAGAAGATTATGGCAGGTAGTTTGGTCATCATCCCCACCTATAACGAGATTGAGAATATCGATGCCATAATAAGGGCTGTGTTTATGTTAAAGAAGGATTTTAATGTGCTCATTGTAGACGATAACTCACCTGATGGCACGGCTGATCATGTGGTGGGCATGCAAAAGGAGTTCCCAGATCGATTGTTTGTGGAGGTTCGTCATGAAAAATCGGGATTGGGTACCGCCTATATCCACGGTTTTAAATGGGCGATTGCCAGAGGGTATGACTATATCTTTGAAATGGATGCCGATTTCTCGCACAACCCAACAGATCTTCTACGTTTGCGCAAGGCTTGTGAAAATGGAGCCGATGTAGCCGTGGGATCACGCTATAAAAAAGGGGTTAATGTGGTGAACTGGCCCATGTACCGAGTCCTGCTTTCTTATGGAGCGTCTTTTTATGTAAAGATGGTCACCGGGATGCGTGTGCACGACCCAACGGCTGGTTTCGTATGTTATAAACGGCATGTGCTCGAGAATATCGATTTGGATTCGGTGAAATTCGTGGGCTATGCTTTTCAAATAGAGATGAAATTCAGGGCCTTTTTGAAAAAGTACGTCATCGAGGAAGTTTCCATTATTTTTAGGGATAGGGAAAAAGGAAAATCCAAAATGAGTTCTTCGATTATTAGTGAAGCCGTCTTCGGGGTAATGAAAATGAAACTAAAAAGTATATTCCAAAAAAACAAGTTCTGATTATGGGTCGGGTGCTGCTTAAGAATGTCACGATAGTTAACGAGAATCAGATCTTTGAGTCTGATGTCTTGCTTGACGGGGAGTTTATTGATAAGATCGATGTATCGATCAGCGATTCGGAAGCCAAGGTGATTGATGCTGGCGGTAAGTACCTGTTTCCCGGTCTCATCGATGATCAGGTGCATTTCAGGGAACCCGGACTGACCCATAAGGGCGATATTGCCTCTGAAAGTAGGGCCGCTGTGGCAGGGGGGATAACCTCTTATATGGAACAGCCAAATACCGTTCCGCAAACCACGACCATTGATAAGTTGGAAGAAAAGTTTGGGAGGGCCGCGGAAACTTCATTTGCCAATTATTCGTTTTTGTTCGGTGGCACCAATGATAACCTGGAAGAAATTAAGCGTTTAGACCGGAAGGCATGTTCTGGGATTAAACTTTTTTTGGGTTCTTCTACCGGGAATATGCTTGTTGATGATGAGGAAGTCATAGAAAAAATATTCAGGAATACAGAAATGGTGATTTCAGCCCATTGTGAGGATGAAACCACCATAAAACGAAATTTAAATCATTACAAGGAAAAATTCGGGGATGATATTCCCGTGAAGTACCATCCTCTTATCCGTAGCGCGGAGGCTTGTTACATTTCTTCCTCAAAAGCAATTGCTTTGGCTAAGAAAACCGGGGCAAGATTTCACGTTTTTCACCTATCTACGGGTATTGAGACTGATCTCTTTCACAATGACATTCCGTTGGAGCAAAAGAAAATCACCGCTGAGGTATGTATACATCACCTTTGGTTTTCCGATGCGGATTATGCTACCAAAGGCACTTTGATCAAATGGAATCCGGCAGTGAAGACAGCAGGGGACCGCGAGAAGCTTTGGGAGGCCTTATTGGATGATCGCATTGATGTGATCGCCACGGACCATGCCCCGCACACGTTGCAAGAAAAGGACAATGTATATACCCAGGCTCCTTCGGGCGGACCCTTGGTGCAGCATGCATTGCCGGCTATGCTCCAAAAATATGATGAGGGATTGCTTTCTTTGGAAAAGTTGGTCGAAAAAATGTGCCATAACCCAGCGACGTTATTTCAGATTGAAAAAAGAGGTTTTATTAGGGAAGGGTATTATGCCGATTTAGTCTTGGTAGATCTTAACGATCCTTGGAAGGTCACCAAAGAAAATATTGCCTATAAATGCGGTTGGTCGCCATTCGAGGAGACTATCTTTAAGTCAAAAGTCACCCATACTTTCGTCAATGGCCATTTGGCCTACGAAAATGGTAAATTTTCAGCCCAAAGAAATGCAAAACGCCTAACGTTCAATAGATAGTGATGAAATACCTAGCTGCAATCGTATTTATTTTACTCCTGTATTCCTGCAGCGAGAAGTTACTTCAAAGACCAGAGGACTTAATACCAAAGGATAAAATGATAAACATCCTTAGTGATTTTGCTGTTTTGAATGCTGCAAAAAATTCGAATTCGAATATATTGAGGGACAATAATATTGAGCCGACGCGTTTCATCTTTGAAAAATACGGGGTCGATAGTCTACAATTTGTGACCAGCGATACCTATTATGCCTCCCAGCCCAAGGAATATGAAGCTATTTATGTAGCCATTGAAGCAATGCTTGAAAAGGAGAAAGGGCGGATTACCGAGGAGAAAAGAATCTATGATAGCATACTTATGGATACTAAATTTAAGAATAGTCCCTTAAAAAAGGGAAGAGTAAAAAGCGCTAAGGATTCTCTTCTTTGAATTTTTCACAACAAAAGACTAAGGTTGCTTCCAAAGGTTCGAATTCAAAGTCTAGGGCAGCAACGATTTTCTGATTGTCATAGGTTTCAGGATGCAAAAAGGAGTCAATGGCTTTTTTGGTGAGCTTTCTTTTACTTCCGATCAAATGGCTTTTTAGATAATCAAAAAGGCGACCTAGCCTCAATTGCCATAGTCGCAACTTTTTTGAAGGCGCCTTTTTTCCCAATGGTATGGCCATGCGGGTCAAGATTTCTTTGTAACTAAGATTCTCAGCAACAGCAATGAATCGTTGGTTCACAATATTCGAAGCCATTAGTTCGACCATCATTCTAACCACATCATTGACCGTGATAAAACCGGTTCCTCCCGGTGGATAATAGTTCTTCGCCTCGTGGGCTATGGTAAAAAGCGTTCCACTGCCAGTTTCCCAGAATCCCGGACCAAGGATTATCCCAGGATTTACGATAACGACGTCCAAACCCTCTTGTGAACCCCGCCAAACTTCCATCTCTGCCCGATACTTGGTAAGACCATACACATTTGCTTCCTGGCTCGACCATTCGTTTTCCTCAGTGGCTATTTGGCCCTCGGCACTTTTTCCAATAGCTCCGATGGTACTTACATAACAAAGCTTTTTAATGGCGTTCGAAAGGCAGAGATTTACAATGTTCGCCGTTCCCAAGGCATTTGTTTTCTTCAGTCTGTGATAATCTTTTGGGTCAAATGAAATTAATGCCGCAGCGTGGTATACATAGTCCACATCCTCAAAAGCAATCTCCAATGCTGGGATATCGTTGATATCTGCCGGTACCCATTCTATTTGGTCAAAGAGTTGGGAGGACTTTTCGGTATAATATGAAAATACGGTTTCTACCTGTCTTAGGTTGCTTCCTTCCCTATAAATAGCACGAACTGAAGCATTGTCTTGAAGTAAACGCAGCAAAAGATGCGCCCCGACCAATCCCGTACCACCTGTAACCAATATCATGGTCCAAATTTAAGTAAATGAAGCCTAATAAATCCAAATTCAAATTGGGAAAGCCAATGTAATTCCTTTTATATTTGCAGCTACCAACAAATAATTCTTGAAATGCGTACAAATTTTGTCGAAGAGCTAAGATGGAGAGGAATGTTACACGATGTTATGCCCGGTACCGAAGAGCATTTAATGACGGGCTTGCAATCTGCTTATGTCGGTATCGATCCCACTGCCGATTCATTGCATATAGGCCATTTGGTAAGTGTAATGATGTTGCGCCACTTTCAATTGGCAGGACACAAACCCTTCGCTTTATTGGGAGGGGCAACCGGTATGATCGGTGACCCATCGGGCAAATCCGAAGAACGCAATTTGTTGGATGAGGACACATTACGTGCAAATCAAGAGGCATTAAAAGTCCAATTAAGCAGGTTCTTGGATTTTGATGGGAAGGCTGATAATGCCGCTATCCTGGTCAATAATTATGATTGGATGAAGAACTTTTCGTTTTTGGACTTCATTAGGGACGTAGGAAAACATATTACGGTCAATTACATGATGGCCAAGGACTCTGTTAAAAAACGGTTATCGGCCGAATCCAAGGACGGCATGTCCTTTACTGAATTCACCTATCAATTGGTGCAAGGCTACGATTTCCTTCATCTCTACCAACATCATAATTGTACGCTACAAATGGGTGGGAGTGACCAATGGGGCAATATCACCACAGGCACTGAACTTATTCGGAGAATTGGCGGCGGAAAGGGATATGCGTTAACCTGTCCTTTAATCACCAAGGCAGATGGCACCAAGTTTGGAAAAACCGAAGGCGGCAATGTCTGGTTGGATTCGAATAGAACCTCACCCTATAAATTTTACCAGTATTGGTTGAATACCTCCGATGAGGACGCAACGAAATATATTAAGATTTTCACCTTCCTTGGTAGGGATGAGATCGATAGCTTGATTGCCGAGCACCTAGAGGCACCTCATCTTAGAGTAGTTCAAAAGCGATTGGCCGATGAGATTACCGTAATGGTGCATTCACAGGACGATTTGGAAAATGCCAAAAAGGCCAGTAATATCCTTTTCGGGAAATCCACTTCTGAAGATTTGAAAGGTCTTGATGAAAAGACCTTTTTGGATGTTTTTGAAGGGGTGCCCCAGGCCAATATCGTGAGATCTGAATTGGATGGTGGCCTTGATATGATTGGGGCATTGGCTGCCAAGACAGGGTTTTTAAGTTCCAATGGGGAGGCCAGACGGGAATTGAAACAAAATTCAATTTCGGTAAATAAGGAAAAAGTCAAGGAAGACTACTTGATTACAGCCAACGATTTGATAAACGATACGTTCGTCTTGTTACAGCGCGGCAAGAAGAATTATTTTGTTCTGGTGGTTGACTAGGAAAAATGTCTTAATTCTGGAATGATATACTGGTTTTAAAGTACCAAAAGGTTACATCCGCGAACATCAGCATTGTCAAAACGACCCAAGATTTCAAAACTATCGTCTTCATTCATTTTCCCCAAATCTTGTGTCGCAATGAACGAGCACGAATTGATGTTGGCCAAATCAATCACATTGATACCCCCGGTTTTGCCACAGGGCATAAAGCTTAAGGGATCTTCCGTATCCCGAATCATAAATTTCATCCAAGGGGGTGTTTCGAAAATACCGTTACCTTTGGAATAGGCCTGTGAAAGCAACTCGGTCATCCCGTATTCAGAGTGAATCACCTCAACTCCAAATCCCTTTTTAAGAAGGTCGTGCAATTCTGTGCGTATCAATTCCTTTCGTCGTCCTTTCATTCCACCTGTCTCCATGACAATACTGTTCTTTAATCGCAACCGATGTTTTTCAACGATATCAAGAAGGGCAAAGGAAACACCAATAAGCAATACCTTTTTTCCTTTCGTATCCAACGTGGTCAAGGTATCGACAAGCCTGTCGATTTCATTTAGATAAAAACCGCTTTCAGGATGGTTGCTTTTTTCAATGAGGTCGTTGACCATGTAGATCAAAGAAGATCCACTACGTTCCAAATAGGAGGGTAATACCGCTAAAATGCAATATTGTGAAACATCACCATAGAAGTATTCAAAACCCTTGGTATAGCTTTGTTCATATAACCTGATATCGGTTACATAATGTGAGCTGGTCGCTTGCCCGGTAGTACCGCTACTTGAAAATACAGCCTGGGGATCTGAAGTGGTCGAAACCACTTTTTTTGTTTTGAAAAAGTGAATGGGTAAAAAAGGAATTTCCTTGAGTTCCTTGACGTTTGAAGAAGAACGTTCCAAATAATGACAAAATTCAGCATATATGGAGTTGTTCTTTAATTGATATCTGAAGATATCCAAGGCCATGGACTCAAATTCATCCTCAGAACGGACCTCTATTATTTTGGCGGTGTTGATCATCGACATTGTACCTACAAAGGTAATGATACAGCGAATTGATCGATTCTAAAACCGGACTTATTTTACAACCAGTTTTCGTGTAATGGTGTTATTTTCCTCCGAAACCTGTAAAACATAAACCCCGGGTATGAGTCTTGAAATATTCAACGATGTATTCAATATCCTGTCGGTTAATACCACCTCACCAAAGACATCATAGACAATAATATCTTTCAAGGCATTTTTTTCGGTAGAGATGTAGACCACATCGTTGATCGCTGGGTTAGGATAGAGCTTAAACCCTTGAATATCGTCAATCTTAGCATTTTTAAAATGCTCAGATTCTTGTGCGAAAAGCACAAAAGAAGACACCATAAGTAGGATAAAGTAGATTTTCTTCATTGGTATTGATTTGGGATCAACACTATAAAGATACTGAAAGGGGAAACTCACAAGTTGAAAATGTTGTGAAATTCGATAAAATGTAGGTAAAGAAGCAAGGCCTTGCATTTCATCGATAATTTAGGCTTTTTATCGAAGGTCAGGTACAGGTTTAAAGATGTAAAATAGGAATAACTAGTTAATAATCAGTTTCCTGGTGGCAATTTTATCTTTTTCGTAAACCCGAAGAACATATACCCCAGCATCCAATTCAGAAACATTCAATTCTTCCCTAAATAGAGTGGTTTCCATAACTTGGGTTCCCAAGACATCGAAAATAAAGATTTTTTTTGGGGCCTTTTCAGCGGTAACAATGTAGACCTTGCCATTGGTGACCGGGTTTGGATATAACTTAAAACCAATGATATCCCCATTTGGCTTTCCGTCTTGCGCAAAGCCGAGCGAAATAAAAAGGAAAAAGAAAGCAAAGTAAAGTTTCTTCATAAAAAAATTAACGCAAGAGATGTGCCACAAATATACTAATATTTGTATTCGATGATATGGGACATTAATGGTTTCCTACAAAAGATCGATGAAATGCACGGTCTAATGAATTGCGAGAATGTAATTTTTGTTTTTTTTTAAATCGGAGTGTTATGTTAACGTTACGAATTGGACCGCTTCATAAGTGTTTCATTGTAATAGTATTATCTTTACTTTTAGTTCACATTGAATTTAGAATAGACATGAAAAAGAAAGACCTTAGAATACTGCTAGTCGATGATGAACCTGATATTTTGGAAATTGTGGGTTATAATCTTACTACGGAAGGATATCAAGTCTTTACGGCCAAAAATGGTATTGAAGGTGTTGCCATGGCCAAAAAAAAATTGCCCCATTTGATTATTTTGGACGTCATGATGCCCGAGATGGATGGCATTGAGGCTTGCGGGATTATACGAAAAAATCCAAGCTTGGAAAATACGATTGTGGCCTTTCTGACGGCACGCGGAGAGGATTATTCCCAAATGGCCGGTTTTGATGCGGGCGCTGACGATTATATTACCAAACCTATTAAGCCCAAAGTCCTTGTGCGTAAAGTCAAGGCATTACTTAGAAGGTTTAAGGAAGACGCTACCGTTGATGAAGAGATTTTCAAGGTGGGAAAGATTGTGATCAACCGCGAGGAATATAAAATCATCAATGACGGAAAGGAAATAGTGCTACCTAGAAAAGAATTTGAATTATTGTCTTTGTTGACCTCAAAACCCAACAAAGTCTTTAAACGTGAAGTGATCCTAGATAGGGTTTGGGGCAATGAAGTCGTTGTTGGCGGACGTACCATTGACGTTCATATTAGAAAACTACGGGAAAAAATAGGGGATGATCATTTTAAGACTGTTAAGGGTGTGGGCTATAAGTTTGTACTATAATGGCTATTGATTTGAAAAAATCCTATAGGTTTGCCTTTAGGTCTGCCTTTTTTATCACCCTGTTTTCCACATTGCTGTTATGGGGTCTTTTGTGGTATTTCAGTTCATTAAATGTAGTGTTCCTTGGCGTATTTGCCGTATTGTCTTTCGCAAGTTCCTTTATTGTCCTACAGCTTAGGATTGAAAAATTCATCTATCGAAGGATAAAAAAAATATACGATGATGTGGCTTTGTTGGAATCGAGCAGTCTTTCTTCCGGGCCCATTACCACCGACATGAAGACACTAACGGCCGAAATCGAAAAATTCGCCAAAGACAAAAAAATCGAAATCGATACCCTGAATATTAGGGAGGCTTATAGAAAGGATTTTCTTGGTAACATCTCCCACGAATTAAAAACCCCCCTTTTTACCGTACAAGGTTATATTTTGACGTTGCTAGATGGGGCAATGGAGGATAAAAATGTCCGTAAGAAATATTTGCAAAGGGCGAATAAGGGGGTTGAGCGTCTCATCTATATTGTCAAAGACCTTGACATGATCACCAAACTGGAAGTTGGGGACTTGAATCTGGATCTTGTGGATTTCGACATTATTGAGCTCATTGAGAATGTTTTTGAATTGCTCGAGATGAAAGCAGCCAAAAATAATATTGTCCTGACCTTCGATATGGAGTATGCGCATCCTATACTAGTGCATGCAGATCGCGATAAAATACAGCAAGTTTTAACCAATTTATTGGTCAATTCCATTAAATATGGTCAAGAAAATGGGACCACTGAAGTAAGTGTTGAAAACTTGATCAAAAACAAAGTAATTGTGAGGGTGACCGACAATGGTGAGGGAATTGCCCAAAATCATATCCCAAGATTGTTCGAACGCTTTTACAGGGTTGACAAGAGTGGTAGTCGTAGTGAAGGAGGTTCCGGTCTTGGTCTTTCGATAGTTAAACATATTATCGAGGCCCATAATGAAAAAATTTATGTGGAAAGTGCCGAGGGGGTTGGGTCTGAATTTTCCTTTACCCTAGAAAAGGCCCACCCAAAATAATGACCAAGTTGATTCTGCCTAGTAGTATTTCATTAGATTTGTCACAGGATTTTATATAAAATGCTGTGGGAAGCAAAAACAAGCTCAAAAGGTTTAAGGAAAACGCTACGTTCAAGAATGTGGTGCAACCCAAAAGGGAAGAAATCGAGGGAGGATCTTTCCCTTTGAAAGGCCGATGGAACAGCCATTTTGGCAACGACAATCCCATAGTGCTTGAGCTGGGTTGCGGCAAAGGTGAATATACGATCGGTTTGGCCCAAATGCATCCTCAAATGAATTTCATTGGTGTGGATATCAAGGGTGCCCGTTTATGGAGAGGAGCAAAAACCGCCTTGGAAAACAATATGGGCAATGTGGCTTTCCTAAGAACGCAAATAGAACTAATAGATCAACTGTTCGAGGAAAATGAGGTAACCGAAATTTGGATTACGTTTCCAGATCCCCAAATAAAATACAAGCGAACAAAACATAGGATGACCAATGAGGTCTTTCTTAAAAAATATGAACATATCTTGATCGATCAAGGTGTCGTTCATTTAAAGACCGATAGTGAGTTTATGCATGGGTATACGTTAGGTCTTTTACAAGGTATACAGCGCGAGGTGATCTACGCGAATCATGATGTTTATAAGAATGAAGGTAGCCCTATGGAAGTATTGGCTATCCAAACTTTCTACGAAAAGCAGTATCTTGAAAGAGGAAAACCGATCACCTATATCAAGTTTAGGGTCAACTAACATATGGAACACCTGCTCATTCTCTTTTTCGCTACATTTTCAGCCGCCTTTATGGCTACGGTACCTCCAGGGCTTTTGAACATGAATGCGGCAAAGGTCAGTGTCGAAAAGGGGAAGTTGAACGGGATCATATTCAGTCTTGGCGTATCGACCATGATCATGCTGCAAGCTGTGATTGCCGTTTATATATCTAAATATTTACATAGAAATCCTGAAGTAGTTGAGGCCTTACTTAAAATCGCAGTGCTGGTTTTTGCTTTTTTTGCCATCTACTTTTTTATGGTAGCGAGAAGAAATTTAAAAAAGAAGAGGAAGGAAGTCGCCATTAGTAAGCGCAACAGTTTTTTTAAAGGGATGCTGTTGGCGGCCCTTAATCTATTGACCATTCCTTATTATAGCGGACTCAATATCATGTGGAATGCCACAGGGTGGATAAAATTCGAAGTTTGGGATATCGTCATATTTGTATTGGCGGCAGGGTGTGGCACTTTCTCGGTCTTGTACATGTATACGATTTATTTCAATAAATTGGAAAACAAGACGGATCGTTTCTCAAAGAATTCCAACTATATTTTGAGCGCATTAATGGTGGTGCTCTTGTTGATTACAATTTATCGGATTCTGGACCGATGAAACCGGCCTAGCCAAATTTTAAAAATCATTTTGCAACAAGCCAACATAAAGGGTTAAAGGCATGAAGGATGAGAACATTAATTTTTTCGAGAAGGTCTATGAAGTTGCCAAGCGTATTCCTTACGGTAGGGTAACCTCTTATGGTGCCATAGCCAAATATCTTGGTGCTGCCCGTAGTGCCAGGATGGTAGGGTGGGCCATGAACGGATCCCATAACATGCCCGACATACCAGCACACCGGGTAGTGAATAAAATAGGGCTATTGACTGGCAAGCATCATTTTGACGGAACAAACCTGATGCAACAATTGCTCGAAAATGAAGGAGTCAAAATAATCGATAATCAAATCATTGATTTTGAAAAGCATTTTTGGGACCCTTTTAAAGAGTTGGGTTGATCCAATAGAAAACCTCTATACTGAAAGATTACTTTTCAATCCAATAGCTTTAGCTTCTCGGCACTAAGGCGTATCTTTGTTGTTTAGAATGAATTTATATTAAGTACGATAATCACTATGAAATTGAACAAACAAGATATCTTAAAGGCATTAGAGCTCATCACGGTTCCGGGAGAAGGTCAGAACATGGTAGAGAGTGGTGCCGTTAATAATATCCAGATATTCGGGGACGAGGTTGAAATTGATATTACCATAACCAATCCAAGTCTTCAGGCCCGAAAAAAGACGGAAGTTGAGATTCTAAAGATCATTCATAAAGAAGTCTATGAGAAGGCCAAGATAAAGATAAACCTTAAGGTTGAGGCGCCTGCCAATCCCAAGGTCAATGAAATCAAGGGAAAGCCATTGCCCGGCATCCAAAATATCATAGCCGTCGCTTCGGGTAAAGGAGGGGTCGGTAAATCCACCGTTACTGCAAATTTGGCCGTAACCTTGGCTAAAATGGGCTTTAAGGTAGGATTGTTGGATGCGGATATTTATGGGCCTTCCATGCCAATAATGTTCGATGTCGTACAGGAAAGACCTTTAGCCGTTACCATCGATGGCAAATCAAAAATGAAGCCCGTTGAGAATTATGGGGTTCAATTATTGTCTATTGGGTTCTTTACCGAAGCGAACCAAGCCGTGATTTGGAGAGGACCCATGGCTGCAAAGGCGCTGAATCAAATGATCTTTGATGCCCATTGGGGCAATCTCGATTTCTTATTGATCGATTTGCCTCCAGGAACCGGGGATATCCACCTAAGCATTATGCAAGCCATGCCCGTTACCGGTGCTGTGGTCGTAAGTACACCCCAGGAGGTGGCATTGGCAGATGCGCGAAAGGGAGTAGCCATGTTCCAACAGGAATCCATCAATGTTCCGGTATTGGGCATTATTGAAAATATGGCCTATTTTACACCTGAGGAATTGCCAGATAATAAATATTATATCTTTGGCAAGGAAGGGGCCAAGAATCTGGCCAAGGACCTGAATGTGCCATTTTTAGGGGAAGTACCCTTGGTACAAAGTATTCGTGAGGCAGGTGATGTAGGCCGTCCCGTAGCACTTCAGGAATCGACACCCATTGCTAAAGCCTTTGAGGATATTACCAAGAACGTTGTTCAGGAAATGGTAAATAGAAATGAAAATTTGCCTCCTACGGAGGCCATAAAGATTACAACCATGGCAGGTTGTTCGTCAGTTAATAAATAATGCATATGACAACGGATGACATAAGGACCAATGTAGAAAAAGCACTTGATGAGATTCGCCCATTCCTGCAAAGTGATGGGGGTGATATTGAGCTTATTTCAATTGATAATGATACTTCCGTAAAGGTCAGACTACAAGGAGCCTGTGTTGGCTGCACTGTAAATCAAATGACCTTAAAGAGCGGGGTTGAAATGACTATTAAGAAATACGCCCCTCAAATAGAGGAAGTCATAAATATGGATTGATTCTTTTGAGCTCCTACATTTTTGATTTATCAGTATTGATCGGCCCAATAGGCCATCATTAGTATTGATCCGGCCGTGCCGTCCATGGTAGGCTCATTTGTTGAATAGTCGCCAAGGTCATCATGATAGACCACATAGGTATTCTGAAAATCCTTGAATTCATCTGGTTCCACCAAGTGCAACCCTTTTAGGGAATTGAAGATGGTACCATAGACCGGTCCATCGACCAACCCACCAACAACCTGTTTTTTGCCTAAGGCCCATGTACTTGTGTGAACATCGAAAGGATATTCTCCCTGTTCTGGCATCATGGTGAACATGCTGGTCCCCCAGGGATTTCTTCCAAAAAGCCAATCACGTTGCTCGACCATAAATTTTACATACGTTTTGTCCCCGGTCATTTTTTCGTAAAGAATACCTTGGGTGATCAAACTTGTCAATAAGTTGTTGGAACACCAAATAAAGGGCACACCAATCGTATAGGGATTTGTATTTCCCCGCTTTACATTGTCACCAATGCCGCTTTTGTAATAGGCCGCCAAGGTCTTTTTGAAATCGGCATCCACATGTTCGTACAATGAAAAATGACCCATATTTACAAAGGGATAGTATTCGTAATGGGGAACCGAGTCAAAGGGCATCCAGGAAATGGTATTGGCCTTTAATGCATATTTTTTGGCGTCTTGAAGATATTGCTTGTTTCCAGTTGCTTTATAAAGCTCGGCAGCACCCCATTCCATATCATCTGCCCATGTTTTTTCTGAATAGCGATATGGCGCGCCATAGGAATTTCCCTGTTGAAAACCTTCTTTATCCACGCCCAAGTTGTAAAGGGATTTGGCCGCCTTCAAACAAATGGCCGCAAAAATGGAATCCTGTAATTCTTCCTTCCAGATACGGGAAGCCATGGCCATGGCCGCCGCTGAACGACCTGCCAAATTCGAAACCCCGGTCGCCTCACTTTTGTACTTATTTAGGCCTTGTGGTTTGCCTGTCGCATAATAGGCGGCCCTATGATTATTGGGGCCCCAACCGTAATCAGCATTGTCCTGGTCGGGCATTTTCCAACCACGATGGTCCCGGTCGTCGGCTATTTGGTGGATCAATTGGTCTGGTTGCGCATGGAGTTTTAAAATCCAATCCAATCCCCATTTTGCCTCGTCAAGGACATCGGCAATGCCATTGGATCCCGGTTGTCCTAAATGGTTGACACTATCAAGGAACGTTTTCGGGAATAACTCATAGGCCTTCAACATATGGGCTGTGGCATAACTCCCTGTAATCAAATATTTCAGTTGATCACCTGCGTCGTGCCAACCTCCGGTGGCATCGACAAAGGTAGAATCTGGCATAGGGCCATAAAAAGAACGGCCATCACCCTGATGGCAAACAACATCAAAAAATGGATTGTACCCACATCGCTGTTGTCGCATGAAAGCCAATAGTTTTTCTGATTGGTATTGATAGGCATTTTCTGATATCCTAATGGTTTGGGAGGTAAATGCCTTGTCTTTTGTTCGTAATATATACTTCCCTGCTTCGGTAATGTCACTAAAATCAACTTCGTAATAATATTCGAATGTACCCCAGCCTTTGGTTTTAGATTTTTTAGGTTTAAAGGAGGCAACGATACGAGTTTCATCCATAGTGACCAGTACCATTTTTTTGTTTATTGGCCTATGCGAAAAAACAAGTGCAATTTTGGGTTCATTGGGAAGATAACCCATTTGATTGATTCGAATATGGATGGCCTTGGGCTGTGTTGAGGCCATTGCAAGCTGTGAAATAAAATAAAGAAGAAATAAAAGTCGGGACATTTTACGGATTTCAAGGATACCTATAAATATACTTGTAATCTCAATCCTTTGCAAGGATCTCCTCCAACCCGACAAAGTTGTATTTTCTGGATTTTAATTCGAGGATAAGTGCTTCAAGCCGTATATGGAATTTGTCTTCACGACTAGCGTCCGTTCCAACATGCATCAATAGGAGAAACCCGTTTAAACCGGATGCATTCTTGTTTTCAAAATCCAAAATGCTTTTATAAATAACTTCACTACTGCGGTAATTCAACATGGCTGGGGTGGTATAGTCTGCGTGTGACAAGGTGCCATGGGTCATATTGATCAATTGAAGGCCCTGGTCCGCGGTCCATTCCGCAATACGCCCATTGTACCATTCATAAGGAGGCAAGAAGTAGGGGCCCTGCTTTTTGGTTATCCCATAACGCTCCATTTCCTTATAATTAGACTTTAAATCGTTTAAAAATTCCTGATGGGTGACCAAAAGGCTATCCCGATTATCCCAATCGCAATATAAAAGATGGTCATTGGAGTGTGCGCCTAAATAATGTCCATCTTCAATCAGATTTTCGATATTCCCTATAAAAGTGGGATTTCTATAAAATGCGCCTGTAAAAAAGAAGGCTGCTTTGATTTTCTGTTTTTTAAGGATTTTACGAATATGTTCTGCACCATCGGCGAATTCATGCCCAGTAAACACCAATGTTATTTGTTGTCGGGTGCTATCGCCGCGTACAATGGCTCCGTGAGCCATAGTAAATGAAGTGGTAGCGGTGGCTTTACAGTTGCATAGCAACATAATTAACGCCATTATACCAATTATCTTGGTAAGTCTTGCCATCATGGGATTATCGTTTACCACCTATCCATTGGTTACATTAGATTCTTGCTTGGTAGGTAAATAAATTATAGTATCTACCTTCTTTGGCGATAAGTTCATCGTGGGTTCCCTCTTCGGCAATACTTCCGTTTTCTATGACCAATATTTGATCGGCCTTTCGAATGGTACTCAATCTGTGGGCAATGACAAAAGTCGTACGCCCTTCGGTAAGTTTGGCTAGACTTTTTTGGATCAAGGCTTCACTTTCGGTATCCAGGTTCGATGTGGCTTCATCCAAGATCAATATTTTGGGATTCGCAAGAACCGCTCGGGCGATGGCAATCCGTTGACGTTGCCCTCCTGAAAGCTTAATGCCACGTTCCCCGATCAAGGTATCCAAACCTTCATCAAAGCGGTCCGTAAATTCATCAACATAAGCTGCTTTAACGGCTTGTTGCAATTCTTCTTCGCTGGCATTGGGTCGTGGAAAAAGTATGTTCTCCCTGATCGTGCCTTCGAACAAAAAATCATCCTGTAAAACAACCCCCAAATGCTGTCTAAAACTGTTGAGGTTTACTTTGGACATATCTTCGCCGTCAATGGTGATTTTGCCCGATTGCGGATTCAAAAAGCTGGCAGC
>NZ_JBATHS010000312.1:0-2152 GCF_049667165.1 Maribacter sp. | reverse complement strand
GACCTTTAGTATGCTTGAAGGAAAAGAAGTGAACCGTCCGGATAGAAAACATGGGAATATACCATTATAATTCTCTTTAATACTTTAGTGGGGCCCCATGATATTTTTGGATCATGGGGCTTATTTTTGAACAATAATTTGAAGTTATCTTATCACAAATTTAATGGGGATATCGCTACCTTTGGCGCATGCAAAAAGAGAATATAAAACCCAATTTCGAATTTATTGCGTTAATGGCGGCTTTGATGTCGTGCGTAGCTTTATCGATTGATGCGCTGTTGCCCGCTATTTCCCAGATTGGTATCGCAATAGATAGTCTTGATGCAACGGATAATCAGTTACTGATAACCATGATATTCTTGGGTTTGGGTATAGGCCAATTGTTCTTTGGTCCGCTATCGGATACCTTCGGAAGAAAACCGATGATCTATTTTGGGTTTGCCCTCTTCGGTTTGGCGAGTATTATCTGTCTTATGGCACCTTCATTGGAGTGGATGATAGTGGGCAGGATCTTACAAGGCATAGGATTGTCATCGGCACGTACCATCAGTATTTCAATAATCAGGGATACCTTTAGTGGGGATTATATGGCGAAGGTGATGTCTTTTGTAACAGCCTTTTTTATTTTGGTCCCAGTGGTGGCCCCGGCAATTGGGAAAGGGGTTATGGATGTTTTTGGATGGAAGGCCATATTCTACATGCAACTGATTGTATCATTGGCAGTGGTGATCTGGTTTTGGAGACGCCAACCAGAAACACTTCATCCCGAATATAAGATTCCGTTTTCGAGCCACATTTTTGTCGATGGGGTAAAAGAATTGGTCAAGTATAAGGAAACGCTGGCATTCACGCTGATATCTGGATTGATAACGGGGTCTTTTTTGGTCTATCTGAGTGCTTCGCAACACATTTTCGAGGATATTTATGGTCTTAAAAATGCATTTCCCTACATTTTTGCAGGGCTTTCCATCGCCATAGGATTGTCAACCTTTTTGAATGGCACCTTGGTGATGCGTTTTGGGATGCGAAAACTTTCGTTGACTGCCCTGATTCTATTTTGCACAGTGGCTTTGATTTATGTTATTTTATTTCGGAATTCAGGAAATCCCGATATCATGATATTGGTGGGGTTTCTTTCCGTACAGTTTTTTAGCTTGGGCTTTATGTGGGGTAATTTTCGTTCGATAGCCATGGAGCCTATTGGACACATTGCTGGAATAGGCGCCGCGATCACGGGTTTTATTTCGACCTTGCTATCGATACCCATTGCAGCTTATGTGGGCAGTTTTATTCAGGAATCGGTCTGGCCCATGTTTGTTGGCTTGGCCATTTGTGGTTTTATCTCCTTGGGTATATTTCTGGTGACGCGGGGAAAGGTTTTTAAGATGTCTAAACGTTTGGCTTAGATCAATAAAAAACCGCCCTTATTGTATTTAAAAGAGCGGTTTCCTATGCTGCTATTGTTTTATGCCTTATAGGGCATTATCCATGATTTCCTGAACAACTTCCGGGTTCAATAGGGTACTTGTATCCCCCAAGTTGGACGTATCCTTACTGGCTATTTTACGCAAGATGCGCCTCATGATCTTTCCACTTCTCGTTTTCGGTAATCCAGAAACAAATTGGATTTTGTCCAATTTGGCTATGGGCCCGATAAGCTCGGTAATCTGCTGATTGATTTCGTTGCGTACATTATCCTTATCACGACCTTCCCCGGTTTCCTTAAGGATCACGAAACCGTAAAGTGCATTGCCTTTGACATCATGGGGGAATCCTACAATGGCGGATTCTGCCACTGCCTGGTGTTCATTTATGGCATCTTCGATTGGGGCAGTTCCCAAGTTGTGACCAGATACGATGATCACATCATCGACACGTCCGGTGATCCTGTAATAACCCACGGCGTCCCTACTGGCACCATCACCCGTAAAATACATATTCTTAAAGGCTGAAAAATATGTGTCCCGATAACGTTCATGATTGCCCCAAATAGTCCTGGCAATCGATGGCCAAGGGAATTTAATGCACAGACGCCCCTCTACTTGGTTGCCTTTTATTTCATTGCCTTGCTCATCCATTAATGCAGGTTGCACCCCGATAAAGGGTAATGTGGCAAAGGTGGGGGTGGTCGGTGTTACATACGGTATGGGTG
>NZ_JBATHS010000311.1:0-3655 GCF_049667165.1 Maribacter sp. | reverse complement strand
GCATGGTCAGGGCCGGAAGGGTTGAATTTATGGATGTTTATACAATATGGAATGTGGCACGGGTGGTGAAAATCAAAAAAGCTCCTTCCCTTGATTAGGGAAGGTGGCCCTGACAGTATCGTCAGGGCCGGAAGGGTAGAAAAATGTCTAGAAGAATACATAAATCCACGAGGAGAGCTTTAGAGGGGAACCAATTATAAGCTCCTTCCCTCGGTCAAGGGAAGGTGGCCCTGACGGCAACGTAAAGGTCGGAAGGGATTGGAATATAAGGTACAAAATAGTGAATATGGAAAAATTTCGACTGGTAATTATAGTGCTTTTGGTCTTCCTGCAAGCATGCAATAAGACAGCATCGCTTGCACCTATTGGCCCTCTACCTTCAGACCGGCAATTGGCATGGCATGAACTGGAATATTATGCTTTTGTACATTTTAACATGAATACCTTCACCAATATGGAGTGGGGTACCGGGGGCGAAAAACCGGAGCAGTTCAATCCCACGAATCTCGATACGCGACAATGGGCGAAAGTGGCCAAGGACGCAGGGATGAAAGGTATTATCCTAACCGCCAAACACCACGATGGCTTTTGTCTTTGGCCCACCAAGACCACGGAGCACTCCGTAAAAAATTCGCCTTGGAAAGAAGGCAAAGGCGACGTACTTAAAGATCTTTCAGAAGCCTGTAAGGAATACGGACTCAAATTTGGGGTATATCTTTCCCCTTGGGACAGAAACCATACCGATTATGGCAGACCAGAATACGTGTCCGTCTTTCATGAACAACTGAGGGAATTATTGACCAATTATGGGGAAGTTTTTGAGGTCTGGTTCGATGGGGCCAACGGGGGGTCTGGGTATTATGGGGGAGCCAATGAAACCCGTAAAATCAACAACCAGATCTATTACGAATGGGATACGGCTGTCGATATTGTTCGTGAATTGCAACCCAATGCCGTGATTTTTAGTGATGGGGGTCCTGATATACGGTGGGTAGGTAATGAGGAAGGATGGGCCAACGAGACCAATTGGAGCATCATGCGTAGGAATGAAATCTATCCGGGATGGCCACGTTATGTGGAGTTGCGTTCGGGCCATGAAGATGGCACCCATTGGTTACCGGCCGAGGTCGATGTTTCCATTCGCCCAGGATGGTACTACCATCCCGGTGAGGACCATCAAGTAAAGTCCCTGCCCCGGTTATTGGATATTTATTACCACTCCGTGGGTAGAAATGCATCCCTACTCTTGAACCTTCCGGTCGATAATCGTGGGTTGGTACATGAAAGCGATGTAGCACAATTAATGGCCTTACGAAAACAGTTGGATCTTGATTTTGGGACCGAGCTGGCCCAAGGCCTAAAAGTATCGGCTACGAACGAACGCCCTGATCATTTGGCATACAAAGCAACCAATGTCAACGATGGGAACCCAGCGACGTATTGGGCCACTAGTGATACGGTAACTAGAGCCTCCTTGGTCTTTGAATTCGAAGCCCCTACCGAGGTAAATCGAATCCTGTTGCAGGAATACATCCCCTTGGGCCAACGCATAAAGAATTTTATCATTTCCGCCGAAATCGATGGCAAGTGGTATGAGATCGATGGACAATCCACCATAGGCTACAAACGTATCCTTAGATTTGAGACGGTCAAGGCCGACAAGATCAAGGTACAGATCATGGATGCCAAGGGTCCTATTGCACTATCGAACATCGAGATGTATAGGGCACCCAATCTCTTGACAATACCGGTTATCAAAAGATCTCGGGAAGGCATGGTCAGTTTGTCAGTGCCGGATAAAGAAGTGGAGGTCTATTACACCTTGGATGGGAGCGAACCATCAACTTCCTCAATAAAATATGAAGGACCTTTTCGGGTCAAGACCCCCACAATAGTAAAATGTTTCGCCTACGACGCTAAGACAACGGCAAGGACGGAGGTGACGACAAAGGAGTTTGACATCTCCAAAACGAATTGGAAAATTGTATACACGACTACGGGGAATATGATCGAGGCCAAGAAATTGATCGATGATAACCCCGACACCTTTTGGGCTACGGATAGGGGAGTGACCACCATACAGGAAGTGGTCATCGACCTGGGCAAGACCTATTCCCTTGCAGGGTTTACGTATTGGCCCATACAGGAGCGCTATCCCTTTGGAATCATCACCAATTATGAGTTTTATGTAAGTACGGATAATAGCAAGTGGGAACGGGTCGTCCGGGGCGAATTCGCCAATATCGTCAACAGCCGTTTGGAACAAAAAATATTGTTTAAGCCGACCAAAGGCCGATATATAAAATTAAGGGGCATCAAAGTGGCCGGGGAGGATTATCACACTACTTTTGGGGAGATTGGGGTCATCACAAAAAATTGAATAGAAGTATAGTTTGGTATGAAACGAAGGGAATTTATTAATCGATTGGGAATTGGGGCATCGTTGGCCGTATGGCCTACCACGTTGCTCTCCTTTACCCCTTCAAGTATAGCCCAAGATACGGGCAAGGTATTGAATTTTGGGATTATGGCCGATGTCCATAAGGACCTCATGCCCGATGCCGATACGCGGTTAAAAGGCTTTATATCCGAAGCCAATCATAGAAAGGTCGATTTCATCATCCAATTGGGGGATTTCTGTATGGCCGATAAGAAGAACAAGGACTTTCTGCAGATATGGAACACCTACAAAGGACCGAAATACCATGTGTTGGGCAACCATTATATGGACCGCAATTCTAAAGCGGAAATGCTCGATTTCTGGGGAATGCCCAAAACCTATTATTCCTATGATGTTGAAGGATTCCATTTTATCGTATTGGATGCCAATTTTTTATATGAAGATGGCAAATTCATCGATTATGAAAGGTCCAATTTTTATGTAGATAGTAGTCTCCGAACCTTTATCAATGACGAACAGATCGAATGGTTCAAAGCCGATTTGGAAGCCACCGGGTTACCCACCATTGTCTTTTCGCACCAAAGCCTTTGGCACTACCAATGGGGCGTCAAAAATCGTTTGACGGTGCAAAAAATCATGGAAGCCCACAAAAGCAAGGTGGTCTGTTGTATGAATGGGCACGACCATATCGATTATCATCATCATCAAAATGGGATTGATTATATAGAGATAAACAGTATGTCGTACCAATGGATGGAGGACAAATATAATAACACAGCCCGCTACCCCAAGGATATGTATGCATCCTACAAATGGTTACCCAATTTAGCGACTTATAAAGATCCCTTGTATGCCTTTGCCAGCCTAGATCCCAAAGGGAGCATGATGATAAAAGGGGTCCAAAGCGAATGGGTAACCCCATCGCCCTTTGCGTTGGGAATGCCCAAGGGCATCTTGGGGGCTGAATACTCCGCCCGTATTTCGGATTATGATTTAAAGTTTTGATATCGAGGGAAGGAAATGAAGCTGTCTTAAAAGTCCTATGCTCCGTCATTGCGAGGTACGAAGCCTGCCCTGCCGATCGGGCCGGCAATCTCCAAGTTTTTGGTAAACATGAAAAAGTAATACTATGCGTGATTGTATAAAAGCAGAAACGACTGTCAGTTCGAGTGGTTTTTCCTTGAAGTGAAGCGAAGAGGAAAAATTGCCAGTCCGCCAAAAGGAGGATATCGAGAACATTTGGTACAAGAATAC
>NZ_JBATHS010000310.1:0-13296 GCF_049667165.1 Maribacter sp. | reverse complement strand
GAGGTAAGCAGAGCTTATCAATATCCTCCGGGGACTCCATATACTAATAATCAAGCAACAACTTTATTGGAGAATAAATTGTCAGAAATTATTCTTGCTGAAGAAAATGTTTCAATTTTAGAAGAAGTCGAATCATCATTCCTGGTGATATTTGCTTACGATTCCCAGCATTCAGATGTATTGACAACCGTTTGGAATGGTCTGAGTCCCGAAATTAAAACTGATATAACACTCGTTCTTATTTCCACGGAAGGTCTGGATGAATTTATATATCAATAATTTAAGCAAAATTATATTTTAGAAGTATACATTTCTAAAATAGCTAAATCAATAAAAAACTCCTCATATTTTGGGGAGTTTTTTGTTTCACAACTCCTTGGGCACATTACTTTACTTATCCAAGGTTTTACCACCTACGAAACTTTGTATTTCCGTTAACCTGTTTTCCTTTGCATCATAGGTGACCTCGACCCAGAACATTGAAAGGCATATTTTTACTTCTAAATGACGTTGATCATTGACAGATATTAGTGCTATAAGTAATTTTAAAACGCTTTAAGCACAAGCATTGGGTTTTTATCCATAATTACGCTAACCACCTATCTATGTTGCTAAGTTTTATTATTGCATAACTAGCCAAAATTCCACATTTATGAAAACAATCTCATTTGCAGTTGTTTTTCTTTTATTCTCAGGCCTTGTCTTCGCTCAAAAAAATAGTTCGCCAACAACCGAACATAAGGCCTTATCGGCAATTTCACCTGCAAGTAATTCCTTTGATTTTTCTAACGGATCCATAAGTTGGACCTTAGGAGAAACTCTAGTGACCCTAAAAGTGGGTGACAGTGACGCCGCTACCCCTGAAATATTTGAGCTCGATTTTGACATTGTAGCATATCCAAATCCAACTAATGACAAAGTTACTATCAGTCATAATTCAAAAACTGACGAAAAGTTAACTTTTACTATCTATGATTTTAGTGGAAGGGAATTAATTAGAAAGCAATTGATCGAACAAGAGAATGAGATCAATATGCAATATTTACCTCCTGCACTTTATCTGGTTAAAATCACCGACTCTAAAAACCATTCGGTTAAATCATTTAAAATTATCAAACACTAAACCTTATTCCTATGAAAAAATTATTACTTCTATTGATAGCCTTGTTATCAATAAATATAAGCTCATTTGCACAAGCACCTGAAAAGTTCAAATACCAGGCTATTATTACGGACAACAAAGACTTTCCTGTTAGAAATAAAACTATTGGTCTTCAAATTTCTGTTCTTCAAAATGACTTGAACGGAACTATCGTATATCAAGAAACTTTTACTGCGAGAACAAATAATTCAGGATTGGTTAATCTTGAAATTGGCACTGGCAATATAACTTCAGGTATATTTTCGGATATTAATTGGGGTGTGGGGCCTTTTTTTCTTGGAATAGCTATCGATACGAAAGGAGGTACAAATTATATAAATATGGGTGCAAGTCAACTGTTAAGTGTACCCTATGCCTTGTATGCAAAATATGCGGAAAATATGGAAGGTGGAGATAATGACCCTACCAACGAAATAGAACTGCCTGAAACGGCAAATGAAAACGATATACTCACTTTTAACGGAACGGCCTGGGTAGCTCTGGCTAATCCAGATGGCGACCCAACCAATGAAATTGAACTCCCCGAAGTAAATGGTTCTGAAGGACAAGTGTTGACCACCAATGGAGAAGGAGTAGTTTCGTGGCAAACACCAGTTGAAGCTGCACAAAATTTATCGACGGTATTAACCGAAGGCAATGATGGCGGTGCTAACCAAATCAAGAATATAGCAGACCCGACCGATGCACAGGATGCAGCAACAAAAGCCTATGTTGATGCTTTAGATGCGACACTTGCATCCATGGCAGCGCGTATTGCCACGTTAGAATCTGGTGGGCCTACCGGACCAATACAAATAGGTGATAACTACCAAGGAGGTATTGTATTCTATATTTTTCAGTTTGGGGACGAGGATTATGTGCAATATGAAACACATGGTTTAATCGCAGCACCTACAGATCAAAGTACTGGTATACAATGGTATAACGGAAGTTTTCCAGGTTCGGTTGTAGGAACAACTGGAACTGCCTTAGGAACAGGACAAGCCAACACATTAAAAATTGTAAACGTTCTAGGAGCCGGAAGCTACGCTGCAATGTTATGCGCTAATTATGATGACGGCATCTATACTGATTGGTTTTTGCCAAGTACAGATGAGCTGAATTTGATGTATCTAAATATTGGACCAGGCGCAGTTGGACCAAATAATAATATTGGTGGTTTTTCTGTGGCTTTGGCTGATAGTGGTGTTTATTACAGTTCTAGCGAAGCCAATCAAGGTGAAGCATGGACCCAATTTTTCGCTACTGGCTCACGAAGTATTACAATAAAGGACATACCTTCTGCTGTGCGTGCAATTCGGTATTTTTAATTGGCTACGTAAGTAGGTTAGGTTTAACTATTCTGAAACTCCTCATTTTATGGGGAGTTTTTTTATTTCAAATTTCCTTAGGAACATTACTGTACTTGTCCAAGGTTTTACCACTTACAAAACTTTTAATGCCCGTAATCTTGTTATCCTATGCAACTTGCTCAGAAAAGCATAGGGAAAGTATTGCCCTTGATAATTAATAATATGCCTTCGGACACTAAACCCTATTGTTCATCCCTTATCTCTTCCTCGATTACTAGAAAAACAGACCTTTAATTATAGTTCCTCTGGTGTGATTATCTTTTACTAACCTTAAATACACTTTAGTTATGAAAACATTTTTAGCGGCGATTGTCTTTTGCTTCATTATGCAAATCAACGCACAACAAGAAGTATTTGCTTATGATTACCGGAATGTACCCGAAGAAGAGTTAGACACTTTTATAGGCAACGAGGCCATGTATTGGTCTCAAATACATGCCAAGCTTGTAAAGAAGGGAACAATTACCGGCTGGGTCATGCTCAGAAGGGTCAATGGGTTGGCATCGGAACCGAACATCTATTTTTTCTACGGCCTTGGTTCTGTTGAAAATACGGAAAAAATGATGACCGACTGGCCACAAGCAGAGAAGGAAGTTAGGAGTAGTATGGATCAGGGGAAACTTGACATGTTGGACGAACGTTTGAAACAAAAGAAGTACAGGGTAGGTGAGGTGCTTCTAAACCGAACCGCTTCTGCAAATATGGGGAACTTAGGCGATTGGAACTATTTGGTTCACAATTATTGCAAGGCAAGTGATGTTTCAGCATTTTTGGACGGCCAAGAAAAGTATTTTAAACCTTTTTTTGAAAAGAACATAACTGCAAAGAACACTAAACAGGTATTCTGGTATGCGGCTGCCGTATTAAGCCCCCGTGGCAATGGCTATAATTGGAATTGTTATACGGTGGATGCCTTTAAGAGTTATAGCGATATTTTCAATCCCTGGAACAATACCGTAACCTGGCCTGAAGAGGGCATAGCTGAGGTGAGTAAGTACTTACCTGATGGCAATTTTTATAAATCGGTCATTTGGCAAAAAATGTTGTGGCTAGATGCAGAAGGCAAGTTAAAGACCGCTTGGGACTAGGGGTCATTTAGTTTAAAACAATGAAACAAATCAGATTTTAATAATTAATAAACGTACCGTAATACAATAAGCAGGGATGTAAGGGTTACATTCCCGTTTCACAACCTAAAATACCAAAATGATGAAAAAAACCATTCGATTATTTAGCGTTCTCACTAGTATTGTTCTCATGTTTACCGCTTGTTCCACCGTTGAGAAACCAGCACCCTTGGATATGGCGACTATTACGGCAGAGATCCAGGCCATGGAAGACGCATTTGCAGCGGCAGAAAAGGCCAAAGATGCCGATGCGGTTGCCGTTTATTACAGCGAAGACGCCATAAGTTATAGCCGCAATACCCAACCTGTTTCAGGGAGGGCCGCCATTAGGGATAAAATCGCACAACGTATTGCCAATGATACGTTGGGCACTTATAATGTGTACAAGGTCGTTGATCTGTTTGCCGAGGGCAATTCCGCTGTGGAGATTGGCTCCTGGACAGAATTTAATACAGAGGGTACAGAAACCGAGAACGGATATTATATGTCGTATTTCGAAAAACGCGACGGCAAATATGAATGTGTACGTGACATGTCCTTGACTACTATGCCTGAAAAGGAAGGCATGTAATGGGTTAAAAGAATACTATTACGTTCGACTAGAACTTTTGGAGCCTGCTAATTGTAGGCTCCTTTTTTTGGTAGTACTAGGCATTTTTAAGAGCGGGTAATCACTTTGGGGTTTAGGAAGAAACTTGGGTAAAAAGCCTGCATGTCTGTAGACGGGTTTAAGGGGAGTACATTTTAGCTGCTGGCGGGCCTGGGGAGAGGTGGTTTCAGGATGCCCACCGAAGTGCAACGAAGGAGGCGTGGGACTGCAACAGAAAAAAAAGCCACCACAAAAGTGGTGGCTTTTATAATTTCCAGTACCAAACACCAAATTCCACAGGCAGTTGAAAGTCGAGGTTGTTTCTTTTTGGAACCCTATCGTCTGAAAATTGTAAAGATGTTTAGCTAAAATAGCGCCATATACCAATTATAAATCCAAGAGCGATTAAGGCCAATAGTATTTCCAGGCCTACATTCAATACCGAAAGAATTATATTCAATACGGGATGCTTATTAGTATTTGCTTCCATAATAGTAGATTTTACAAGGATTAATACTATTTATAATTTACAAATTTTAGTGGTGAAACGCAGCAAATTTGTTGTGTAATCGCCAAAAGGTGTGGTTTGATCGCTTTTTAACGGTATTTTATCGAGGATTTGGTATTTTGAAAGGGTATTCTTTAGCAGAAGGCCATCATAAGGAAATCCGTTCTTTTAGGTTTAGATGGGGTTTTTAGGGCGTAATTTTCTGCCCGATAATCCAAAACATAGCTTCAACAAAAGCGGGACATGGTAATTAACCAACTTGTGGTCTCTTCATGACCGTTGTTTTTTAGAAGCGGTATGGACAATAAAAAAACCCCTGTTTCCAAGGGTTCCTTATATAATAATTTAAAGGTTAATCACCGCTTAGGTTTTTGTCATATACCCAAATTTCATCCCAGCTATTATCTAATACCTGATCATAATCACGGATAAAGGTTTCCCATGAATCATTCCCATGAATCTTTAGATAGGCAGCTTTGAATGTAGGATCTTCATCATATTCTGCCCATTTCTTGCTGAATCCAACGCTAGCCATATGCCTACCAAGGTTACCCTGTCGAAAAAGATTATCATAAACGCCCCATGGATTTTCCCCTTCCATAGCTTTAACCGCATCGCTTATTTGTTTAAGGACGCGATCCAAACTGTGGCCGTGTTCTGAATTAACTTCCCAGTATCTAACATGTAAAATAGGATAGATCGAATTATCTGGGGTAAGCATACTGGTATTGGATAGTTTATCGTCTTGTGCCCAATATTCCCCGCTTTCTATTTTTTTGACATAGGGCATAACATTATCACGCCAATCCTCATCATGCCCACCGGCCGCAGGCCTTGTATCTAAGTCGGCAAATTTCAAAGGGCCCATCATCCATATCACTTTACCAGTATTAGGCCCAGAATTTATGGTGTATACGGTGACACTATGGGCACCTTCATTATGATATTTCTGGTTGTGTTTTCTCATATTTTCACCAAAGACCTTGAGTTTGGTATTATCTGGGGTTAACATAATCGATTCCCATATAGGTTCCTCCATAGTGCCCTCTTGAGCCTCTACGGTAACTAAAGCCCCAAAGACCATCACGGTCAGGAGAGCAAGTGAAAGTGTTTTTTTAAGCATGACGTTACGTTTTAATTGTTAGATTATTTTCCATGAAAGAACTTATTCTGTGGGGTATATACAAACCAAAAAGGACGAAACAGGGTCTTTGATGTCCCAATGGCTATAAATAGTTATCCAAACCTTACGTAGGATCATGTCAAAATAAGTTTTGGGGAGTCAAATGGAAGATTTAGTGCAGGGCTAAAGTTCAAAAAACGATGGTATACATTGTCTTTCTGGAGATTGTAGAAATTTCCAACCCGACCAAGACAACAAGAGTGTATATTGGTGTTGTACCTGCCAGTTGATCACATTCCTTTTCCTCCTCCATTCAACTTCGTTGTTCGTAATTCAACAGATGGGCCTATATCTCTCTTACTCCTTATAGCGCACTACATTTCGGTCAAAATACGATATGGGGCAGCTTTGTCGAATAAAAACGTCCTTAATCCAAAAGGGGGACATACCTCCCATTTCCATCGTACTATTACCCCTTTAAAATAAAAACCCTTATGATGCGTACAAGGATTGATTATGTTGAGATAGGAAAATTTCTCATTTGTTTGGGCCTTGCCTGGATCGCTTGGATGTTCAGATACCATACAGGTTCCGTTTTTTAAAAAGTACTTACTTGATAACTACAAGGTCAATGGCCATTTCAATAAAAGGAATGGTCCTTTTTATTTTCTGGTTTAAACGTAAAACCTGGATATTTTTGTGCTTTTGATAGTTTGTTTATCCTAGGTTGGCAAAGGAGTTAAAACAAACACCCTCACGATTCTTCCCCAAGAAAGGTGCAAGAAAATGTTCTAACCTGCAAAACGTGAATTCTTAGAAGTTTTATGTTCAATATTATGCAATGATTTCAGCAAATTATTGGCGTCTTTTCATCCCCCCGTTCGACATAGGTCTTGTTGTAGCGATAAAAATTGAACGAAAAATATAAATAATATGACATATATCATTATTTCGGCTATTCCCATATTGTATTTTTGGCATCGATAATTTAGGGCAAAAACCCTTTTTAACTCTACTTACAAAGCGAGACAAAAGTTGGATATTGGATTGTTACCAGGTCTATAGCTGTCAATTTGATGCACGATTGTTTAATATCCAAAATGAATTTCGATTGTTTCCTTATAGTTTCTATAGGGCACGATCCTAATTAAAAAAACAGCATGACCTACAATCAAAGAAAAATTATTTGTAAAGCCAAAAATGCCGCCTTCTTTGGCAACGTTGCCTATTGGGTATCCTTGACATGTAAGAATTTGGCAGTTGTCTTCATCATGGTGGGTTCTGTGGTGGGCTGTAATTCTGAAAATAAATCATCGGATTCCTCGAATAAATCCATCTTAAAAGCACCGGCGGCCAATGATGAGTTTTTTCAATCGATCGGTCAGGAAATCGGGTTGGATTTCAAACATTCCATCGGCGCCGATCATATGGAGAATATTATCGAATCCGTAGGGGGTGGGGCTGCTTTTCTCGATTATGACCAAGATGGGTTTATGGATATTTATGTCTGTAGCGGTACTTGGGTCAAAGGGTTCAGTAAGAGTGAAGAACCCAAGGACCTCCCGACGAACCACCTGTACCATAACAATCAAGACGGCACTTATGAAGATGTCACCCAAATTGCAAAGGTTGGTGGTCCCTGGTATAGTATGGGGGTAACGGTCGGGGATTACAATAATGACGGCTTCCCCGATATCTATGTGAGTAATAACGGTCCAAATACCCTATATAAGAATAAGGGGGATGGTACATTTTCAAATGAAACCGAGAAGGCATCTGTCGGCGGCGGCAAATATTGCAGTGTAGGAGCTGTTTGGATGGATTATGATAACGATGGTTTTTTGGATCTTTACGTAGGAAACTACCTGAATTTTGACCCCGATTATAAATATTACTATGCCCCGGATGGCTTTCCAGGGCCTTTGGCCTATGATAGCCAACCCGATATTTTATATCACAACAATGGGGATGGCACCTTTGAGGATGTGACCCAGGCCATGGGAATAATCGATATTGATGGCAGGGCCATGGGCGTTGGGGCCGCGGATTATGATGATGATGGTTTTGTGGACATTTATGTGGCGAACGACCATACGGTAAACTACCTCTGGCATAATGATGCCGGTAAAGGTTTTTCGGATAGGGGTACCATGTCCGGTACAGGTTTCAGCCAATCAGGTGAGGCTACCGTAAGCATGTCCGTCGATTTTGCCGATTACAATGGGGATGAATTGTTGGATATTTTTATTTCTGATGATAATTACTGTTCCCTATATGAAAATTTGGGAAAGGGTGTTTTTAGCGACCAATCTTACTATTCAGGCATTTCGGTGGCATCGGGACAATTCGTAGGATGGTCTTCCTCCTTTTTCGATTATGACAATGATGGCGATGCCGATATTTTCAAGACCAACGGGGAATTAAAACATCTGTACGGACAGGAGGATCAATTGTTTGAAAACACCGAAAAAGGAAAGTTCAAGGATGTTTCCGTTGAACGGGGGGCATATTTCAAGGAAGAACACGTGGGAAGGGGAGCCTGTCTTGGGGATTACGACAATGACGGGGATATCGATATCTATATCGTGAATTTAGATAGTGTTGGAGTTTTTCTTCGCAATAATAAAGCGAACGAAAATAACTGGATCACTTTAAAATTGATTGGAAAAACCAGTAATCGGGATGGTATTGGTGCACGTATTAAAATTATATCAGGGGGCAAGGTACAAACAGCCCAGAAAAAAAGCACCACGGGGTATCTTTCCCAGAACGACCCTCGGCTCCACTTCGGACTTCTAAAGAACGACCTTGTTGAAAAGATCGAGATCAAATGGCCTTCGAGCAAAATACAGGTTTTGGAACAGGTCAAGGCCAATCAAATACTTACGATTGAAGAACCTTTATAAGTTCACCATGGCGGATAGAAGAATAGGACCAACATTTTTTGTGCTACTGACCCTTTTATGTTTCAGCACCCTGTTTGTTTCATGCAGTGACACTTCCATGGAAGGAATGATTGTTATGACACAATTGGAAGGTGATCTGCCAACTGGGGACCACACTTCTGGGAGCATGTGGAGGTATTTGCCCAAGGCAAGATTAGTGGCCATAAATCCCGATGACCCCAAAGGATCCCTGCAAGTATTGACCCCGGACCTTTACTCGGCCTGTAGCCCCAAAATAGCCTACGACGGGCATTTTATGCTTTTTGCAGGACAAAAGAACCAAAATGATAGTTGGCAGATTTGGGAAATGGATCTTTCGAATAAGGAATTGAGACAGGTAACGGCCTCCAAAGAAAATTGCATTGATCCCGATTACTTGCCAGGGAACAAATTTGTTTTTAGCAAATTGATGGATAATGGCTCATTGAAATCAGCACATATACTGTTTACGGGGAATCTGGATGGGTCCGAGGTTAGCCAAATCACCTTTGATCCTAGTACTTATTTCGCATCCACTATTTTACAGGATGGGCGTATATTGACCATTGGCAAACAGGTTTTTCCCACCGAAAACGAGGGAACGTTTAAAGTGCTGCGACCCGATGGCACCAAACAGGAATTGTTTTTCAATGGGCCCCCAGGAACCCAGTTGCAAAGCCCGGCCTGGGAGATGTATAACGGGAAGGTCGTTTTCACGGCTTCTGATAAAAACAACCGTACGGACATCATCTCTATCAACTACAATCGCCCCCTTTATGGTATGACCAATTTGACTGAAGGTTTACAGGGCGATTTTTATGGAATATACCCACTTCAGAAAGATCGGTTATTGACCGCTTATCGGGCCAACAATAAAGAGGTATATGGTCTTTATGAATTTGATACCAAGGGTAAAGTACTGGGCAAGTCCATTTTTAAGGATGATAGGTATCAGGTACTGGATGCGGTTATGGTTAAGAACAGGGAAAGGCCCAAAAAATTGCCCAGTGAGGTAAACCCCGAGGTAGAAACCGCCTTATTAATGTGCCAGGACATCAATGTCACTGAAAAAGTAGATGAAGAAAGCAGGGACACTGAATCGGCGGCTACCCGATTTGAACTTCTAGGTTTAAATGCCACCTTAGGAATATGGGACGTAGAAGCGGACGGCTCATTTTATATCAAGATAGCGGCAGATACCCCATTTCGAATCCAAACCATCGATGAAAACGACCAAATTGTAAATGGTCCGGGAAGTTGGCTGTATTTAAGACCCAATGAACGCCGGGGTTGTGTAGGATGCCATCAGAATAATGAGATGGCCCCAAAGAACAAGCAACCACTTGCGGTAAGAAAAGAACCCATTCAAGTTATGTTCCTAGGGAATGAACATGATAATGAAACGTATTTGAAGGAATAGGTTATGAAAAAAACTAAATTCTTACTGGTATTCGGGACGCTACTTGTTATAGGCTTGCTGATTTATTTCCCAGGGCGTAAATGGGCGAGAAAGCATGTTAATTATAAGACCGCTGTTACGGACCACCCACTAAATTGTGCTTCCTGCCATATAAACACCTCAAAAAACACCTTCATTGTCAAAATGTTGAATGAGGATTATTATTCCCCTTTCAAAAGCGCCGTCTCAAAAGATGGTAGTCGTTTGTATGTGGTCGCACAGGATTTGGATCAATTGCTGGTCGTTGACACTGAAAACAAAACGGTTTTGAATAAGGTCATGGTCGGTGTCCACCCACATAGTGTGATCCTTGATCAAAACAACAAATTGGCCTATGTGAGCAATCAATGGTCAGACAATGTATCAGTGATCGATTTGGATTCCTCAAAAGTCGTCGATACGTTAAAAACGGGCAATGGACCATCAGGGCTCGCCCTAAGTGCAGATGGTCGATTTTTGCATGTGGTAAATACCTTTGGTTCGGACCTTTCGATAATCAATCTAGCGACAAAGGAAGAAATCAAACGCTTGGTTACCGGAAGCGATCCTACGGGAACAGCCTTATCCCCTGATGGAAAAAAATTAATGGTCACCAGCCGACGGGCCAGAATGGTACCGTATGGAGAACCATTGGTCAGTGATTTGACCCTTATCAATGATAGCACCCAGTTGGTCACGGAACATCTAGATGTCGAAGAGGCTTATTTAATGGAAAATATAGCCTTTACCCCATCTGGTGATCTGGCTTTGATGACATTGATCCGTCCCAAGAATTTAGTGCCTACCGTTCAAGTGGAAGGCGGTTGGATGATGACCCATGGGATAGGGATCATTGAGCAGAAAGAGGATGGAAGAATTGTTCAGTTGCTATTGGATGAACCCAACTCCTATTACTCAGATCCATTCGACATCGTCATTTCCCCTGACGGGAAAAAAGCGTATGTCTCAAGCTCAGGGGTCGATTGCATCTCCGTGATTTCCATTGATTCCATTCGTACTATTTTAAAATCCTCTTCGGCAAAAAAATTGGAGACCATCTCCAATGATCTGGGAATGAGCAGTCGGTTTGTCATCAAACGGATCAAGACAGGGGAAAATCCCAAAGGGCTATCCCTTTCCCCAGATGGCAAAAAGCTTTATATCGCAGAGCAGTTAGCCGATATGATTGGGGTTGTAAATACCGAAACACTGACTAAAGAGGAGTCGATCGATCTAGGAGGTCCGGATCGGATTACAGAGGCCAGACAGGGACGAAGACTTTTTAACAATGCTGGGCATACATTTCAAAACCAGTACGCCTGTTATACCTGTCATCCGGATCACCATGAGGATGGTTTGGTCTATAACATGGCAGGGAAAGATATGGGTAGAAACGTAACGAATACGCAGTCGTTGCGTGAAATAGGGGATACCCCACCCTTCAAATGGAATGGCAAGAACCAAACCATATATAAGCAAGACGGTATGCGTTTTTCCACCGTATTGACACGAACGGAACAATTTAGTCACGATGACCTTGATGCCATTGTGGCGTACATCAAAAGATATATAAAGAACCCCCCTAATTTGATGTACAATCCCCAAGGTGAATTGACTGAGGCACAACTTCGGGGCAAGGAATTGTTCAATAGAAGTACCGATAATTTTGGCAATGTTATTCCCGAGAACAATAGATGTGTCACCTGTCACCCACCGCCTTTATTTACCAATCTAAAGCCAGCCGATGTAAGCACCTTGGCTGTAACGGATGACTCCATTTTGTTCGATACGCCGCATTTGAACAATATCTTTGCCTCGGCACCCTATTTACACGATGGCCGCGCAAGAACACTTGAGGAAATCTGGACCATTTATGGTCAGGATGATAAACACGGTTATGTCAACGATATGACCAAAATGCAATTGAATGACCTCATCGATTATTTAAAATCAATTCGGGCATCAGAATACTATAAAGAAGAAGAAACGGTACAACATGCCTCGTTTATAAAAACCAATTAACACCTTGCGATATGGCTAAAAAAGCACGTATTAAAAATCCTAGATTCATGGTTTCCACGCTGATGGTTCTGATAATTGGATCTTTAGGTTTTGTATTGCCTGACACACTAACGGTAAGCAAAAAACAAAATGCCGTAATCGGGCAACCCTTCCAAAAAGCAAAGGAAACGACTCAAAAGATAGGGGACAGCCCTATGCCGCTTTACGGAAACTGGAAAAATTTCACTTCGAAAGATGGGTTGCCGGGGGATAAGGCTTATTGCGTTAAGATAGATGGCGACAGAGTCTTGGTGGGAACCCATGAAGGCCTGGCCGTCTATGAGGACGGGACATGGAAAACCTATACCACCAAGGATGGCCTTGCCCATAATGGTGTTTTAGCCATTGACGTGAGTAAGCAGACTGGCGATGTTTGGTTGGGCACCATGGGTGGGTTGACAAGATGGTCAACAGGTACCTTTGAGAATTTTACCCAAATGAACAGTGGCATGCCCAATAACCTGATTTATGCCGTTACCTGCGATGGTAAGGATGTTTGGGTCGCTACGGGTGGTGGGGCCGGTCATTATGATACCTTCACTAAAAAATGGGAGATCTTCACAGAGGAAAACGCCCCTATGCACGAACCATGGACCTATGGCGTCTGCGCCGGTGATGGTAAAATTTTCATAGCCGCCTGGGGAGGGGGTGTGGTGGAGTATACCAAAAAAACCAAAAGATTCAGGGATTATGTTGATCCCGATGGCAATATGGAGATCGATCTTTTCCCAGATGATGGGGTAGTTCATGATATTACGACAGGGACTTCCTGGGCCAACGGCATTTTATGGGTAGGTACTTATTTTGGGCTGAGTCGTTATGATGGGGTACATTGGAAAGGCTATTTTGATCACGATAGTGGGTTGGCGAGCAATTTCATCAATTTCATCAAGGCTTCGGGCGATGTGGTATTTATCTGTACCGACAAGGGACTGAGCACTACGGATGGAAATAATTGGATCACATACACAAAAAACGCCACCAATGGCAACGGCAAGGCCGTTCTACTTAA
>NZ_JBATHS010000309.1:0-2765 GCF_049667165.1 Maribacter sp. | reverse complement strand
CCTTTACCATGGCGAACCAAACGGAGACCATTGAAAGAGGCTTGACCGTCATCCATTTCAATACCGCCGGGAAATACGAATTCCGCACCTTTGATACCTATGCAAGCAAAGAGGCCTCCGCCAACTTGGTCGACATTCTATGGCGAATGCAGAAAAACAAGGCAAAATTCGCTATTCTGGCCCATGATTCGGCCTCCCAAAGTTTAGGTGAACAATCCGGTGCATTGGCCAAGATGGGATTTGCCAAACTCAGCGCCCTTAAAAGTAGACAGGCCTATATCATGCATAACCTTGGGGATGGCCTTTTGGAGCAGGTAGACGATATTTCGACGACCATTACCTTGCAGATCCCCCAAACCCTCTCGGATAACCAAATCTATTTTCCCAAGATCCAGTATACCTATGAGCCCCATATCGATCGTTTTATCGCCCATGCCGGCGGTGAGGTCGATGGCATTAAATCGACCAATTCAAAGGACGCCCTAGATCAGAACTATAAAAAAGGGTTCCGCCGTTTTGAACTCGATATTATAGAAACTTCCGATGGTCACCTGGTTGCCTCCCATGATTGGGAGATGTGGGCCCGGTTCACCGATTACGAAGGTACCCTACCCCCGACCCTCGCGGAATTCAAAAAACATAAGATCTATGGGGACTATACCACCTTGGATTATAAAGGGATCAACGCTTGGTTTGCCGCACATCCCGATGCCACCCTGGTCACCGATAAAGTTAATGACCCTATCTCCTTTGCCGATGGTTTTGTCGATAAGGACCGATTGATTATGGAACTTTTCAGTGTGATGGCCGTAGAAGATGCCCTCAACAGCGGTATCAACGCCATGCTTTCCCAAGAACCACTCTTGAATATGGTGGGCGATAAACTCAATTACCTCGTGGTCAATAATATTCAATATGTAGCGCTTTCCCGCCGAATCATTGCCAGCCAAACAAAACTGATGGAGCAATTACGGGATCAAGGGATAAAGGTCTATGTCTATAATGTGAATTTTGACCCAGGAAAGGACGAGCAATATGTCCTGGACAACGAAATCGGATTGGTGTATGGCATGTATGCCGATAAATGGGTCTTTGGCGATCAGCTAAACTATAAAAAGAAAACATCAAAATAACCGAATGGGCGGCCGTAGTCGAGGCCATACCTTTCACACTGCCACCCCCCTACCATTCCTCTTGATTCCCCTTGCAGGTCGATTGCCCCTGGGCCACCATTGGATGCTTATAAACTAAGGAAGGGATTTACTTTGAGAAACCTTAGTATGGCGGTCTTCCATACGACCGTGACGTTAGAACTTCACTTGATAGGTAAATCCACCGGAAATGGCCCAAAAGTAGTTCCCCGAATCGTAAACCAATTCTTGGCGGGTCACTCCCATGTTCGCCCTGTATATATTGGGACTCTTTTTGGCAGTAAATTGATACTCAAAACTCAACCGTTGGGATTCTATATAAAGCAGTGTCTCGGCCAACAATACATCGCCTGAGGTCAACTGACGCAATTCGGGTGAATAACCCATCCCGAAATTAACGCCCATGTAGTTCTCTGCATCCTTGAGGTACTTGCGCACAAGGACGTTTCCTGAAAACCGGGTCAGATTATCGGGTCTTGGCGTGATATAAGACCGGAACGAGAAATAATAATTGCCCCGGTAATGCCCAATGGAATTGGTGATGACCGAAACATTCTTGGTATCGAAATTGATATAGCGACCCCCGGCCGAAAATTCCATGGCCCAGGGCAAGTTCACATAGAGATCACCCCCAAGCTTGTGGTTCGGGTAAATTGTGGCCTCCGAGTATCCGTAATTGATATAGGCATAAAAGCGTTTCGAAAACTTGGGATAGAAATCAAGGTCATATTGTAGCCCGTTCTTACCTAAACGGTTACTATAGTTAATCCGCGGTATAATACTACCTGCCAATGTATGACGCTTATAGGAAACACTGGAATAGACCATGGGATCATAACGTTGGTCATAGACCGTAACTGCATTTTGTATGGAAACCCTGTTGTTCTGTACATCCTTATCCGCAGGGGTAATTGGCTTAATAGTACCGGAAGGTTCTTCTTCCGAAGGCTCCCCGTCTTTTTTTTCAGCAAGGGCCGTTTTACCTTTTCGCTGCTCTTTAGGGACCTTTTTCGTGCTTAGGGCCGATTCTTGATTGTACCAACCCAGTTCAGTATATTCTTTAGCGTCGATACGGTTCAAGGCCATTTCCCTTAGGCGTTCTATCTCTTTATTGTTTTTGATGTATAACAGCGCCTTGTTGGCCAATCCAAGGGCGGTTGCCTCGTTTTTGGAATAGAGTTCATTCTTAATGGCCGAAATCCATACGGCATCCTGATTGCGTTCTACCGCAATGACTTTATTAAATGCATCACGGGCCTTATCGTACTTTCCGTTCCAGCTATAGGTTCGGGCCAATAAAGTTCGGGCCTCCCAATGATCAGGTGCTTTGGTAAGCACTTGAAGCAATAGATCCTTGGCAGATCGATGATCACCCTCATACACCATATGACGGGCGTTTTCGAACAACGTCGGACTGGCATCGGTATAGGCGACATCCTGGGCATTGAGCCAAACGCACATCAATCCGAAAAATAAAAGGTGGTATGTAGGTTTCTTGTGCATTATGGGTCTAGGGATGCCATAGGGTTATCCATGGGTTGTTTTATAGGTTTCTTAATCGATGCCGCGGTGCGCATTTTGCGGGCCTGTTGCCGTGCCCGCTCTATCTTATCG
>NZ_JBATHS010000308.1:0-2007 GCF_049667165.1 Maribacter sp. | reverse complement strand
GGGATTAATTTGTGCAATGCATTACTTACAATGCTTTTACCGTTTTGTTTTGTCAAATCCATAGTTCTATAGTTTAAATGAATAATTGATTTAGGGGGGAACTATAAACTTACAAGTCAAAACTATCCCAATTATGTTCAGATAGCTAACAGCTGAGTACCAGATAGTAACAGCATAGTGCCACCATCAAAAATGGAAGGTGGGTTGAAAAGTCTGTATCGATTACCAGATGCCGATTATAGATTGTAAATAGGGGATTATGGATGGTGGGCTGCCTGTTCTAAAAAAACAAATTTCACAAACCGTATACCGGAAATTTAGGGATATGGGGTTTAATACGCCGAAGGTGCCACCCCATATAGTTCTTTAAAGCACTTGGCGAAATAGGAAAGGTTGTTAAAACCGACTTTGTAGGCAATTTGCGTCACACTATCCGCTTTTTGTGAAAGCAATTGTGCCGCCCTTTTTAACCGGAAGTTTCGTAAAAGCTCTCCCGGTGCTTCATTCGTCAATGCCTTTAATTTTCGATGCAATTGGGTCTTGCTCATGGCCAGGGCATCCTGCATTTGGGGTACCCCAAAATCGGCATTGGAGAAATTGGTTTCGAGAAGTTCCAGAACCTGTTCCAAGAATTTTTGATCGATAGAGGTGACGGTAACCTTTTTAGGATCAATTTTTATTTCTTTGGTACTAAACAGCTCCCTGAGCTTTTGTCGTTGCTGGATCAGGTTTTTGATACGTACCAGAAGTTCTTTGCCATCAAAGGGCTTGGTAAGGTAATCGTCAGCCCCGGTTTCCAAGCCTTCGATTTTATTGTCCATTCCCGCCTTGGCGGTCAACATGATTACAGGAATATGACTGGTATGCACATCGGTCTTTAGTTTTTTGCAGAGCTCTATCCCGTCCATTTTGGGCATCATCAAATCGGTGATGACCAGATCCGGGGAATCGGCTATCGCTCTTTGTATGCCTGCTTCGCCGTTGACTGCTTCTTTCACTTTATAGAATTTTACAAGCTGTTCCCTAATAAAATGCCGCATGTCATTATTATCCTCTACTAATAGAATGGTAGGCAAATTTCGTTTGTCGGTACCGGATAAAGCAAAGGTTTTTTTAATCTTCGATTTATCTGTTTGAAGAACTTCTTCCACAATCCTCTTTTGGCGTGTCTTGATTTCTTGAATGGGCAATTGTAGGTTAAAGAAGGTGCCTTTGCCCACCTCGCTTGAAACCGTAATGGTACCGTCCATTAATTCTACCAAATCTTTTGAAAGTGAAAGTCCGATACCAGAACCCTCTTTGCCGCGGGTGTCGCTGCTATCGGCCTGATAAAAGCGATCAAAAATATAAGGAAGTTTCTCGGCAGCGATACCTGTGCCCGCATCGGAAACCTGAATTTGGAGACCAAATTCAGAATAATCAGCAACAAAGGAGATTTTTGAACCATCTCCACTGAATTTAAAGGCATTACCTAGTAAGTTATAGACAATATTTTCCAGTTTATCCCGGTCAAATGAAGTCCAAAGTAGGGTATGTGGAATCTCAACCCTATAATCCATATTGCGTTGTGCAGCGTGCGAATTAAAAGAGGATGCCGCTGCCCGAAGACATTTAAATACATCGCCCTCGGTGGGCGCCAATTTTAAGCTTCCCTCGTCGATTTTTGAAAGATCAAGTAACTGATTCACCATATTGAGCAAACGATTTGCATTACTGCGAATCATTTTAACCGTTTCCATGTTCAATTTTTCGCTAAAGTTCTGTTCCAACTGTTCTATGGGGCCTTTGATCAACGTAAGCGGCGTTCGGAATTCATGGGAGATATTGGCAAAAAAGCGGGATTTCGCCCTGTCTAATTCCTGTAATTTTTCCGCCTGTATTTTTAATTGGTTGGCCTGGTGCTGTACTTCGGATGTTCGAACCGCGATTAGTTTTTCCAATGCTTCGTTCTGTGCCTTTAATTGGCGTGAACGAAGTTTTAAAATGCCCCAAAGAAATCCAGAAAAA
>NZ_JBATHS010000307.1:0-5134 GCF_049667165.1 Maribacter sp. | reverse complement strand
GTGTGAACCAAAATTCTGTGGGAACGGTAACGTTTAATCCCGGGGCAAGGTCTAATTGGCATTCCCATCCAAACGGACAAATTATAATGGCTTTGGATGGCGAAGGCTATTATCAGGAAAAGGGAAGTGCTAAAAAAATGCTGCATAAAGGGGATGTGGTCAAATGTCCGGCAAACCTCCCACATTGGCACGGGGCAAGTGCCGATAAAGAATTTATTCAAATCGCCATTACCAGCCGTGTCGACGGCCCTACGGAATGGATGGAAGGCGTTACTGATGAAGAATACATGAATTAGAAATCAATAAAAACAAATGAAACACTCAAAAGCAACAATACTATCCATTGGTATCTCTATGGTCATGGTGTCGAACCTATTTGCGCAAAAAGAGCCTATGGTTATCCAAGACCAGGGCAGTTTTGCCGTGGGCGGCAGCGTTATCGAAAACCGGGGTACTTTTGACGCCATCAAACGGACTCCGGAGGGCCAGACCTTTCACGGGGACCATGCCTATATCTTTTATCAGATTCCTGTTGATGCGAGAAAATATCCCTTGGTCATGTGGCACGGTATCGGCCAGTTTTCAAAGACCTGGGAAACCACGCCCGACGGGCGTGAGGGCTATCAGAATATTTTTTTAAGACGTGGTTTCAGTGTCTATTTGATGAACCAACCAAGAAGGGGAAATGCAGGGCGAAGTACTGAGGAGGCGACCATAACCCCTACCCCTGATGAGCAGTTTTGGTTCAACATATTTCGAATTGGTATATGGCCCGAATATTTCCCTGAGGTACAGTTTGCCCAGGACGAGGAAACGCTAAACCAATATTTCCGGCAAATGACGCCCAATATTGGGGGATTTGATACCGAAGTCATTACGGATGCCGCATCACAACTTTTTGATAAAATTGGGGAAGGCATACTAGTGACCCATTCCCATTCGGGAGGATTTGGATGGGCGACCGCCATGAAAAACCCAAACATTAAGGCGATAGTTTCCTATGAACCTGGATCGGGTTTCCCATTTCCAGAGGGTGAAGTGCCTCCAGCATTGGAAAGCTCTGCTGGGCCGTTGGAAGCCGTTGGTGTTTCGAAAGATGAGTTCATGAAACTGACGAAAATTCCCATTGTTATTTACTATGGGGATTTTATCCCTGAAGTGTATGACCCCAACCCCGGAACGGACGGTTGGCGTGTACGACTTGAAATGGCAAAAAAGTGGCGCGATGCGGTAAACAAACATGGTGGCGATGTAACCGTCGTACATCTGCCAGAAATAGGTATCAAGGGCAACACCCATTTTCCATTCTCTGACCTCAACAATGTCGAAGTGGCCGACCTGATGTCAGCGTGGTTAAAAGAAAAAGAACTGGACTAAAACAAGACCTAATATGAAAATTCAAAAAATCGGCATACTATTACTTTTGGCTGTATCATTAAATTGTTTTGGACAAGAAACCAATATGGAAAAAAAAGATGTTGCTAAAGGAGAAATGATGGTTCGGATCGCCGAATTGGAAATTGATCCAAATGCTATTGACGAGTACCTTAATATCCTAAAAGAGGAAGCAGAAGCATCGGTACGGTTGGAGTCCGGGGTCATTTGCATTTATCCTATGTATCAAAAAGAGAATCCGACGCAAATAAGACTTTTGGAAATCTATGCCAATAAAGCGGCGTACGAATCACATTTACTAACGCCTCATTTCAAGCACTACAAAGAGACGACATTGAAGATGGTCAAGAAATTAAAACTGATTGAAATGCAAGCCATTGACCCCGAATCTATGGCCATTATTTTTAATAAATTGAAACAATAACTTAAAAAAAAATAAAATGAGAACACTTGTAATCGGAATCTTTATATTACTAATTAGTGTACCTTCTTTTGCACAGGAAACGACGGTTGAACAAGAAATCAAGGAACTTTCCAAGCAAAAATGGCAATGGATGGCCGAAAAGAATGTGGATAAACTAGCCGAACTTTTCCATGACAGAGCAAAATTTGTACATATGGGCGGTACCTGGAGTAAGGAGCGTGAGGTGGATATTATCAGAAGTGGGGGCATCCATTATAAGAAAGCCGACGTCCATGAGGTCATGGTAGAAGTATTGAATGAAAATACCGTTCTACTTTGGAACCGAATCACGCTTTTGGCCGTTGTGGGGAACAACGAAGTGACCAACCCTTTTATGGTGACAGAAGTATATGTAAAGGAAAACAACAATTGGAAATTGGCTGATTTGACGTTTAGCAAACTAATTACACCTGACCATTAAATTGCTTAAAATAGAAAAGTGTTATTATAAGATTTTAAAAGTGAGCAAAACAAATTGAGGTATTACAGTTTACGAACCGCTAACACTATTGGTCGATCCGAACCGATTCCCCATAAAATTCTGTAGCGATCAACTTCCCCCCTTCATAGACTGAGAATGTTTTGCGGGTCAATTGAATTCCGAACTTTCTGCCTTTCCAGATGACATCAGTAAGTGTTGCCTCGCCGATATCTTCGTGGTTAAATGGTTTTATGGTCAATTTATTTTCTTCCATCTTTACTCCGAATGTCCCAAAAACAATGGCTTCCAAACCAGCTCCGGCGGAAATTTCCAATGGCATGGAAGAGCGATCTTGTTCGGGCACATCGGTTCGGGGATTCTGTGGTAGGTATGGAAAATGATGAACATATCTACTATTTCTCTTAAGTACATCCCAACCTTTACCGGCAAAACCTTTTTGGTACAGATTACGGGAAATACGGCCCGGCATTCCGGCATACTGGCCTCCGCCTCCCCAATCGGAATCAATCAAGTCCCAATGCACAGTGTCTCTGCGAGCAATGGAATACATCCCATATTTACCTAGAAACTCACCTTCCTGCAAATGACTTACCAAACGATAAGCTTGATGGTCTGGTAGAAAATCCGTACCCAATAAATCGAATAAATGATAGGTCCATATGGTGCCTTTGGTGCCGTCTGGATAGTAATTATCGAACCAACCTAATTCCTCGTTCCACATATATTCATTCACAAGACCCTTCAGCTTTTCGGCATCCTTGAAATACGTTTGCCCTAATTTCTTCTCGTTTCTCTTTTTTGCCCAATCGGACATGGTATATAATAAATCAATGGTCAAGGTATTTGTGATCGGTACGGCATGATTATAGCCATCGGTACGGATTTCTATAATTTTCTCCGTATTGTATCCAACATCGATCAACCCTAAATCATTGGTATAATGGGTTTGTAATTCGGTTACCCAGCGCTGCATCCACTCCCATACGGAAACCCCTGCCGCTTTTTCGTCAAAAATGGAATAATCCCCTGTATGCCGAATGTAGGCCTCGATCATGAGTTGAAGTGCAAACGGCTCTTGTATGTACAGAATATCCCAATGAGCCCCGTTCCAACCTACATAAGTCCTTTTCAACTGCACTTGTTCAAAATCGGTCAGGATAGCCCCCTTCAAACTTTGAGGATCCAGCATGGCGATGACATCGGAAGCATAGGATGTGTCCCAACTTATGGTATAAGGCCATGTCCCTACCGCCCAAAATACTTCTGAAATAAAGCTTGGGTTCTCATAGCGACTCATCAATACAGAAAGCATACAACGGTAATAATACTCCTCTAGCTGCTTGTTCGTACTTGAGAATTTTGGCAGTTTATCATAGGCCCAGGACAACATATCACGTGTCTTTTTAGCTGCACGTTCCATGCGCTCCTTAATATCTGACTGGTAAATAGCTGGTGTCCCATCTTTTGGCTCATAGAACTGTACTGCGAAATAAAAGGATTCGGTCTCCCCTGGTTTTATATTAATTTCAAATCCCTTATCGCTAACTTCTTTGATCGATGATGATACCCTAGCGTGCGCCAATTGACTTCCTAAGGTAAAAGCGTCAAGGGAATCCGCTTTGTTTGAACCCTTTACGGCTCCCTTTTTGGAATACCGCTCCATAACCTCGGCTACCTGATTGGGAATGATCGTCATTTCCAAATTTTCTGAATTGCGATTGGTAAGGGTAAGTTTTATAAATACTTCATCATCATCAAAAGACACATTGGTCCAACTCTTTGCGGAAAAACTAACCCACTTCTTGTTATATTCTTTGTGGAATGTGGCGGTTCTTGTATATTGGTTGGGTTGCCATTTTTCATCCTGGGTAACCATTATCGATGGGGAATTCGGCCGAAAATTGGAGCCCAAAGGATCGTAACTACCCCCATCATCTATCCATGATTTCCATTTTGTAGGAACGTCATCCTCTATTAACCGTCCTGTGCCTTTGTCAAAAAAGTTTAAATTGAATTCGTAACGTGGTGAGCCTAAAGGCAAGAACCAAATATTCGTGAACTGCGTTACACTGTACTGTCGTGGGGAAACAAACCCCCTATGGTTGAATAAAAGTACGTGTTCATCATCAAACGAAATATCTTCCCTATCCATAGCATAATACGCCGGGTCGGCGGGGGTATTGACTTTCTGCGCCTGTAATGTTATAACTAGAAAACAACAAGCAAAAAACAGTGTTAATCTAATCCGGTTACTCGTAGGTTTAAGTATCATATCGTTTTTTTAGAATTTTTATTTACACTTTAAATTATTTTAAACGAAGTGCTGCCCCTAATACATCCAAACCAACAGATTGGCAAACGCCATTTTTGTTTTTCTCCTTCATGGTTGCAATATCCCATTTATAAACCTCATCCGCCAAGCCCCAAAGCTCCCTAAACTGTTCTACATAAAGCTTGTCATTTTCAACGTTGGTAAATTCGGGTTGAAATTGATTATTGGTTTTATCACGGGTTTCCCAAATGGCATTTACCGTTTTTTCAATGTTTTCGGTCAAATCAACGTCGATAAGCTTTCTTTCTTCATCATTGCCTAAATAGCGCATCATAATTCCACGACCAGCAAGGTAATCGCGACCATGTTCAGGTCCAAAACTGGACAAGCAGGGCGCCTCGCGAATAATACCATCAACATTGGCAACCAACGCATTCTTTACACCTAAACCAATTTGTTTAATCAAGCTTTTTAATCTCGACTCATACACATAGACATCAAGATTTGAGTCTATTTCTTTTGTCTTTAGGTATTGAGACAGCTCATTTTTTATGGCCAACAT
>NZ_JBATHS010000306.1:0-1792 GCF_049667165.1 Maribacter sp. | reverse complement strand
ATCGATATTCACAACATGATATTTCTTTTTGACCGCTTCTTTTGATAGGGCCATGGTCTTGACCATTTCCAAGAACATATCGCACATATGGTGGTAAAAGCCTTTTTCGATCGTATTCAATTCTTGTTTGGATTTATCGGGGAAGACCAATTCCAAATTCTCCCTGACTATTTTTTTACGATATCCAATAACACGATACACCAAAAAATACACAAAATCGGAAAAACCATAAAACAAGGTGTGGGGCAAGATGGAGATAATCCATAATAAAGGGTAAATTAAAATATAGGCAAGTAGCTGCATGAATGTCTTAGTAAACGGCAAATATAGCTATATTTGGGACGAAATTTAATGCTTCAGGATATGTATAATCTTCATATTGCAACTATTGTTATTATTGCCGCCAATGCAATCGCATCCTTAAAGGGGTTTAATGACATCTCCTTTTTTGAACGGTATAAATTCAATATTGGAGCGATAAAAGGCGGGCAAAAAGACAGAATGTTGACCTCTGGTTTTTTGCACGTAGACCTTTCCCATCTCTTGATGAACATGTTTACGCTTTACTTTTTTGCCGATGTGGTCATCACGTGGTTTGGCCCGGTGGAATTTGTAGGAATTTATTTTATCAGCCTCATAGGGGGAAGTTTATTGGCCTTGTTTTTCCATAAGGATGAACCCTATTATAGCGCAGTGGGTGCCAGTGGTGCGGTTACGGGTATTTTGTATGCGGCCATATTATTGCAACCCGATATGCGTTTGGGAATCATGTTCATTCCCATTCCCTTACCCGCCTATGTCTTAGGAATCGGTTACCTGCTATATTCGATTTATGGGATGAAAAAACGATTGGGCAATATAGGTCATACCGCCCATGTTGGAGGGGCCATGGGAGGCTATGTCACTACTTTGTTGTTAAAACCCGATCTTTTGGTAACCGATACCCTAATGGTCATTCTATTGGCCATTCCTATTGTTATCCTATTTGTAATGGAAAAAATGGGAAAAATATAACTTCATAATGTGCTGCCAGTCCTTGGAAACTACAGCCTAACACCTCAATCAGGACTCATAACACGCTACTTTGGCAATTCATCGAAAAAAAAAGCAATGGGATATACGCTTTGACTAATTTTGACGTTTGAATAGTGCCCAAATCGAATAATAACAATTAATCACAATGAAAAAAGTATACCTACTACTTTGGTCAATGGTGTTGCTTGCTGCTTCCTGTAGCGATGAAACCACAGTTTTTAGCGATCCCCAAGATGACCTATCCCTAGAGAAAAACGAACAGATTTTAAATAACAGTGTTGATCTTGGCTATGCCGGTGTTTTGGACATTGCCGATGAGGCGACCATTACCGGTAAATCATCAAGGACCGGCAAGGATGAAATGGCCGGGGATTATCCACTTACCTTAGTGGCACAAATCAGTCCACCTTTTTTTAGCGGGGGAGAGAATTTGACAGCCACGCACGTACATTTAGATGGGAATTATGCCTATGTGTCCTATAATACAGTAGCCGATGGCTATGTGGGTGCCATTGATGTTATTGATATCAGTGACCCTTTAAATCCTAGCGTAAGTTCAAGATTATATTATTCCAATGCGGACATAAACGCCATTGAATATAGTGATGGGTATGTGTATGCCGTTGGTGGTGTTGATTCCGAAAAATCCGTTCGTGCCACATCCAATTCCTTTGTGGCCAAAATACCGGTTTCCAGTGGACGAATGAACGTGGATGCTGGAATAATATACGGTTTTCAAGAAGGCTTCAATAGCACT
>NZ_JBATHS010000305.1:0-2945 GCF_049667165.1 Maribacter sp. | reverse complement strand
CACTCCCCAATACCTATCGCCTTCTGGTACTGCTCCTCGGATCCCCAGTCGATAAAATCTTCAGGGGCTAGATTATCCACAGCGGCCAAAGGCTTTAGCAGGTCATAAAAATAGGGTTCTCCCTTTTCTTCATAATAAGACACATAAGAAGACCCGTTGCCGTTGCTTTCAAAATCATCCAATATCAACCGTAAAGCCTCAGGTCCCCTTTTACTGGGTATCTTTACCACTTTATCGGCAAATTTCCCATTGCCATTTCCTAAATTTCCGCCTCCCAATAAAACCTGTAGCGCTGGAGCTACCAATTTATTCGTGGTTTTAATCGACATGCCCTGGAAACCTATGTTGGCCATATTATGCTGTCCGCAAGCATTCATGCAACCGCTTATTTTAATGAGTACATCCGGGTTGTTTATATATTGCGGGTATTCCGCTTTGATTACCCTTTCCAATTCCTTGGCAATACCGGTACTACTTGCTATACCAAGATTACACGTGTCTGTTCCAGGACATGACGTAATGTCGACGGCCTTGTTATACCCTGAATGGGCAAAACCCATTTTCAAAAGCTCCGTATAAAAGAAGGGCACCAATTCTTGACGTACAAAAGGGATCAATATATTCTGGCGTAGGGACAAACGTATTTCCCCAGCCGCATATTTTTCGACCAATTCCGCCAATAATCGCGCTTTATCGGTATAGAAATCGCCCAACAATACTTTGATGCCAATGGCTACAAAACCTTCTTGTTTTTGAGGCACCACGCTGGTCGCTTTCCAGGCTTCAAAGGCCTTTTGGTCCACAATATCCACTTCAGGTATGGCGGCATTCGATATATTTGGTTTCGGATAGCTGGCAACGTCAATGGGAAAGCTCGCAATAGGAACGGCTTTCTGTTCTTCTTCCAACAATTTTTTGAATCCATCCAAACCGAGGTCTTTCAATAAAAATTTCAACCTTGCCCTGGCCCTACTTTTTCGTTCCCCATACCGGTCAAAAACCCGTATGACACCATCCATCATCGGAATTATTCTATCCGAAGGCAGAAAAGGGAACAACACATCGGCATGTCGCGGTTGTGATCCTAAACCACCCCCGAGCATTACTTTGAAACCCCTAATCCCATTTTCCAATTTGGCAATAAAACCAAGATCGTGCATATAGGACAATCCGGTATCGGCATCACTGGACGAAAAGGAAACTTTGAACTTTCTACCCATTTCCTGACTTATGGGGTTCCGCAAAAAATACTGAAAAAGTGCATGTGCATATGGGGAGACATCAAAAGGTTCATCAACATCGATCCCTGCCGTTTCACTAGCGGTAACATTCCGAACCGTATTGCCACAAGCCTCGCGCAAAGTAACCTCATCCTTTTCCAATTGGGCCCACAGTTCAGGGGTCCTATCCAGATCGACATAGTGTATCTGAATATCCTGGCGTGTGGTTATGTGCAATCGCCCCGTAGAATATTCATCCGAAACATCACAAATTCTCAGCAGTTGATTTGCAGAGACCTTACCATAAGGCAATTTAATGCGAATCATTTGTACACCGAATTGGCGCTGCCCATAAACGCCACGAGCCAAACGAAGGCTTCGGAATTTTTCCTCATCTAAGTTGCCCTCCTTGAACTGGCGAATCTTGGCCTCTAATTCGATGATATCCTTTTCTACAATTGGATTTTCTATTTCTGTTCTAAAACTTCGCATATGTTTGTTGTTGATAATACTTGTTAACTTTACCCAAAATAAATACTCTATTTTACCTATCGTTTTAATAGATAATTATGCCCGAAATATCAATAAGATTTTGTTTGAATACCTCTTGAAAATCAATTGATAAATCCTGCGCCTACGGTATTGTTCGATTGTGTATCTATTAAAATAAACGAACCGTTTGTGCGGTGCTTTTTAAATGCATCAAAGAAGATAGGCTTGTTCAATTTAAAGGAAACGGTGGCTATATCATTGATTATAAGGGAATCAACCTCCTCTTCGATGCCCGAATAATCCGGATTTATCTTATGGTGGATGCTATCTACTTTGGCCAATACCTTATTTACACCATGTTGTATAATGTATTTGCTGCCTGCGCTCATCTGTTTGGAGTCCATCCAAGAAATGGTCGCAGTGAATTGTTTATCTACCCTGGGCAAATCACCCACCTTAACCAGCATATCACCTCGACTTACATTTATCTCATCTTCCAAAGTAATGGTTACCGATGAGCGTCTTGATGCTGTTTGGTATTTTTTATCGTAAAAATAAATGTCCTTGATTCTTGTCTTGGTTTGGGATGGTAAGGCTACCACCTCATCCCCAACACTTAATTCGCCCCCATAGACCTTGCCTGCAAACCCCCTGTAATCATGAAATTCATCGGTCTTGGGTCGAATAACATATTGTACGGGAAATCTCGGCGTGCCGGCATTAAATATATCCTTCCTATCCAATTTTTCCAAATGATCCAACAACGTTTGCCCCGTGTACCAGGGCATTTTTTTCGTTTTATGAACCACATTATCGCCCTTAAGGGCGCTAACAGGTATGAAGGTAATATGTTGTTCTTGATAATCACGCTTCTTCATCAATGCTTCAAAATCAGCTTTGATGGCCTTATAGGTTTCTTCAGAATAGTCAACCAAATCCATTTTGTTTATGGCGACGATAACATTCTTTATCCTGAGTAGGTTATTGATGAAAAAGTGGCGATTGGTCTGTTCGATCACTCCCTTTCTTGCATCAATCAAAACAATCGCCGCCTGGGAAGTGGAAGCCCCTGTGACCATATTCCTAGTATATTCCACATGGCCTGGCGTATCTGCAATGATATAGCTCTTTTTAGGTGTTGAAAAATAGATATGTGCCACATCGATGGTAATGCCCTGCTCTCGTTCAGCGACCAGTCCGTCAGTGGCCAATGAAAAATCAAGATAATCATAT
>NZ_JBATHS010000304.1:0-2782 GCF_049667165.1 Maribacter sp. | reverse complement strand
GTGGTCGCATCTGAAAGCAACGTGGTGAAGGTCGTATTGCCACCAGCGGTTAAAGCGCCAACCAATTCGGTCAGATTGCTATTCGCTACGGCATGATCCACAATATTGGGCAATCCTATAACCGCATCAACGATATGCACAACCCCGTTGATAGCTTTATTGTCGGCTGCGGTAACATTGGAAACACCATTTAAGGTAACGCCATTTGATAGATCTACAAGCATACTTAAGTTGTTTCCACCAGCCCCTGCAGTTGAAAGTGTAGATACATAGCCTGCCATTAAGTCGGTAGATAGATTGGTTCCACTTACAACATGGTTCAATAAAACCTGTGTCAAAACATCAACGGGTACTTCACTTAAATCTGCAAATCCGTTATCTGTCAAGAAAGTTTCAAAGGCATCATTGGTCGGTGCGAAAACCGTAAAAGGTCCATCGCCAGCCAAAACGGTCGGTAAATCCCCATCGGCAGCCACTAATGCTGCTACCAAATTACTTAAGGTTGGGGTGGCAATCGCCAAATCGGTTATGGAAACTAAAAGCACATCACTTAAAGCATCCAAAGCGGCTTGAGGAAGAAGCACCTTATCAATAAGGTGGATAACCCCATTATTTGTTTCTACATCGGCCAAGGTCACTTGGGCAGCCTCACCGGCGGCATCGGTAAAGAATACTCCCCCGTTTAAACTTACGGTAAGATTTTCACCCTGAACTGTGGTTACCACTTGGCCTTCGCTTAGGTCCCCTGATACTACGGCAGCACCACCAACGACATGGTAGGTTAAGATGGTAGCTAAAAGATTCTGTAATTGTTCATTGTTGAAGTCGTCCAAGGAGTCGAATCCGTCCAATCGGGCCAATAAATCTGCGAAGGCATCATTAGTAGGCGCCAAAACAGTAAAATTGGTAGTTTCATCACTTAATGTGGCAATCAGGTCGTTTGCGGCACTTTCATCAGCTTTTGCCAAGGCAGCCACCAAGCTGCTGACACTTTCCGTAGCCAATGCTGTTTCAACGATATTAAAATCGTCAACCATTCCTGGTTCTGCTTCTTTTTGATCCGGACCGTTGTCATCATCATCGGAACAGGACAATACAAATGTTGCCAAGAGCAACAAAATAAATCGATTTAAAAATTTAGTCTTTGATTTCATTGTTAGAGATATTAAGGGTTAAAAATTGTTTTTGTTTAACATATAAACTTAAAAGTTGAACAATATTACAAAAGGTTTCGTTTTGTTTAGCATTAATTTTAAAAAGTTTAACAAAATAAATTTTCAAAAGGATATGCGTTCTGCCATTTTTTAGGGTTGCACAACCTTATTTTGTATTTTTGTGCACTTTAAAGAACGAATGAAAAAAGTAGTTATAGGACTCTCGGGAGGCGTTGATTCCAGTGTGGCAGCCTACCTGTTAAAGGAACAGGGGTATGAGGTCATTGCCCTATTTATGAAGAATTGGCATGACGATTCCGTGACTATTTCTGAAGAATGTCCTTGGTTGGAAGATAGTAATGATGCTTTGATCGTGGCTGAAAAATTGGGAATCCCATTTCAGACGGTTGATCTAAGCGTGGAATACAAAGAGCGTATCGTGGATTATATGTTCAACGAATACGAGAAGGGGAGGACCCCCAATCCTGATGTGCTTTGTAATCGGGAAATCAAGTTCGATGTCTTTCTAAAAATTGCCCTACAATTGGGGGCCGATTATGTGGCCACGGGACATTATTGTAGAAAAGGCACCATTACCCATAAGGATGGCACCGAAACCTTACAGCTATTGGCTGGGATTGACGGTAATAAGGATCAATCCTATTTTTTATGCCAGCTTTCTCAGGAGCAATTAGCCAAAACACTTTTTCCTATTGGGGAACTCACCAAACCGGAAGTGCGCCGCATCGCGGCGGAGAATGATTTGATCACCGCGGATAAAAAAGATTCCCAAGGCCTTTGTTTTATAGGGAAAGTGCGATTACCCGATTTTCTACAACAGAAATTAAAACCAAAAAAGGGAGTCATTGTTGAGGTAGAGGCGACGCTGGATAAGTATCGGGAAGCACTACCTGATTTTAAGGGCAAGGAAGAAGAATTGGCCTATTTTTCGAAAAAGCCTGCCTATTCCACCGCAGACGGAAAGGTTGTTGGGGAACATCAGGGCGCCCATTATTTTACCAAGGGGCAACGCAAAGGCTTGGATGTTGGTGGCACCAAAGATCCCTTGTATGTCATCGACACCGATGTAGTAGAAAACGTTATTTACACCGGACAAGGGAAAGCGCATCCGGGGTTATACCGTAGAACCTTGTTTGTCACCAATGCCGAAATCCATTGGATACGCCCTGACCTCGCCTTGAAGGTGGATGAAACCATGGAGGTTATGGCAAGAATCCGTTACCGGCAACCTCTGCAAAGGGCGACTTTGCATAAGATCGCAAGTGGGCTTTATGTAGATTTCAAGGAGAAGCAATCAGCCATTACCGAAGGTCAATTTGTGGCTTGGTATGTCGGGGATGAATTGTTGGGATCTGGTGTAATCTCATAAATTAGTTCTGTCCCCTATGATAAATTTACCATAATATGTATTAGTTTTAAGTTCCCATCTTCAGCGGAAGTGGGGAATGAATTCCCTGACTCTGACAGGGGGGAAAGGGGAGTTTGAATTTAAAACCCTCCGTCACGATTTTCAATCGTGCCACCTCCCTTCACTTAAAGGGAGGAGCTAAATTAGTTTTCAATATGGAACTATGAATCAAAACAGAATCACGCAACTTTTCGGAATC
>NZ_JBATHS010000303.1:0-3404 GCF_049667165.1 Maribacter sp. | reverse complement strand
TTATGCAAAAAGTTTGTGAAGCCGAAAATACAGGTATGGCCGTTGTGGTTGGCTTATATGATGTTATCGTTAAGGATATCTGTAAAAAGGTTGACGGCATAGTGGTACCTGCCAATTATAATTCGCTTCGTCAAGTAGTTATCTCAGGGGAAAAGAAAGCAATCAAAGAAGCATGTGATAAATTAAGACCTGGTGCTAAGGGCATAGTAAATTTAGCCGTAAGTGGCGCATTCCACTCTCCCTTTATGGAGCCAATTGTTGAAGAGTTTAGTGTGGCGGTAGCAGAAACAGCATTCAAAATGCCAATTTGCCCTGTTTATCAAAATGTTACGGCACGACCAAGCGGCAGTATAGAGTTAATCAGGAAAAATTTGATCGATCAATTGACGCATCCCGTAATGTGGCGACATACCATCCTCCACATGATAGAGGACGGTGCAATCGAATTTACAGAAATTGGCCCTGGACATTTTTTAAGAGGGCTTGTGCGTCAAATCGATAAAAATGTGAAAACAAACGGGATTATGTAAAGGGCAAAACACAATTCTTCCCGATATATGGAATTATGCCAGCGTGCCATCATTTTTGATTATGGGTTTAGCCGCTCTGGCGAAAACCAAGTATATGACTCTCCTTTTTTTACCACCGCTTTATCTTCCGCAAAAGGTGGACAATTTATATTCTACGGTTACTATACCTGGCTTCCCTTCTTTGCTTTATACAGGATTGACATAAAATGAATGACCTTGCGATGGATACACGTATATTTGGAAAGGGTTCTATTTTATCCATTAAAAGCTTGGGCGGAATTAAGAAATCTCTTAGGTATTCTCTCTTGCAACTTTACATGGATTCCCATATGCCACAGCGTTGGCCGGGATATTTTTTGTAACAACACTGCCAATACCAATAATTGTATTGGCGCCAATGCTTATGTTATCTTTGACAATGGCCCCAGAACCGATTACACATTTTTCGCCAATAGTAATGTTTCCAGAAAGTACTACTCCAGGGTTAATATCGGTAAATGCGCCAATATCATTATGATGACCGATTAGGCTCCCTCTCTTTATAAAAACTCCAAATCCAATGGTGGTTTGAGAACTGATTACTACATGGGGTTCAATCAAAACTCCATTTTCGATATGGCATGAACTAGCGATATAGGCCGAGGGGTGAATGACTTGAAGGTATCTATTTTTGCCAATATTATGTTTTTGATGGAAGTCATTAAAAATAGCTGCTTTGTTTTTTGGTCCAGGTGTAGCAATAAAAACTTTGCTGGAAGATTTAGGTACAGTACCCACTGGCATGATTGTATAATCCAAAGCTTTAATTGGCATCAAAGGGATTGATATCGTATCAATATTGGGATATATTAAAAATTGGGTCGCGCCGAAAATTTCTTCCATGATATCAAAAGTAATAGCCAAGGCCTCCTTTGAACTGCCCAATAGATGCATTTTTTTCATGCTGTTAATCGTTGATTTTGTTTAGGGTATGTTTTTTAATTATAACTCTCAAGATTAACTTTTTCTACCATATTTACCATGTCCCGGTTGTAAGTTCATTTTCTTCCTAAATTCTTTAGAGGTCATTATCTCACTATCATTTGCCTTCGCAATCCTATGCACGCGTTTTAACAAATCTGAATTTGTTGCCAGCCGCGTCCGTTCATTATCATACCAAATATTATCTTCGATTCCAACACGAACGCCACCGCCAAATGCAATAGCGAGTGAGTTCATTTTTAACTGGTTAATGCCAATTCCCGCTAAACTCCAGATCGAATTCTCTGGAACATCGCCTATCATAATACCTGCGTGTAGAATGTCGGCTTGGGCACATGCGATATTTCCTAATAATAGATTAAAATAATAGGGAGGTTCAATTAATTGCTTTCGTTCTAAATATTTGGCATAATTGATCATTCCCACATCAAATGCTTCCAACTCAGGAACAATACCATTTTTTTTCATAATAGCTGCCAAGTCCTGAATCATTTGGGGTGAATTCATACTTGCTACATTATTGAAGTTTAATGAACTTAAGGTCAAACTCCCCATATCAGGTTTTAAATTCCCGGTTAAATTTAAAGGGTCTGACCGTTGTTCCAACTGATTGAAATTTCTACCGCTCAGTGAGGTGCAGATGACTAATTCAGGAGCATATTTACGAATCCCTTCAATAATCTCCGCATAAATTTCTTTCTTGTAAGTGGGCTCTTGCGTTACAGGATCCATAGCATGTAAATGAACCATTGTTATGCCAATTTCTGTGGCAAGGCGAACATCTTCCACAATTTCAGAGACACTTAAGGGCACATAAGGTGTCATTTTTTTCGTGGGAATCATGCCCGTAGGCGTGAAATTAATGATTATTTTATCGTTCATGTTCTATTTATTTTTGCGTTACCTAGGTAAAAAGTACCTTAATATTAACCTAATAATGAAGCGTTTAGGAACAATAATAACCATGTTCAACGCTACAATACATCATGAAACGCACTTTAGTGGTCATATTTGGTAATATTAAAGGGCATGATTCAATATAAGTACATTGAAAGTTAGCTAAAAAACAATTCACTTTTATTGTAACTCAAAAACTATATTTATAGTATTGACGCAAGTATTATTTAAATCGAAAAAATTTAAAAGCAATAGCGCCCATGGCTAAACCCATAATACAAAATGAACATTAATCCACTAGAGGCGGCCATGTTGTCTTGTATGGCGCCTGCCCTGCGCAGGCCCCAGGCATGCTAGTCGAAGTGTTAGGAGGAGAGTGGAACCTTTTGGTTCATGAATTCTTTAATAAGCATTATACTGGGCAATTTAGAAGTGCCTACCTGCTGCTGTAGGTAGTTGTGTAACGTGGTATTACTTATCCACAACATTAACCGATAAGCGACGTTATTTTAATACTACCTACACCTACTTATCCCTAGGTAACGGTCAGCCGAATAACAATCATACTATGCAGTTTCTAAAAGCTTTCATTTTTGTTTTTGTTTTGGCCATTTCATCGGTTTACGCCCAAAATCTTGAAGAGCTGCCCTTGTTCTCCAGGACACAACTTACCTATGAAGGGGCATTTAGGATCAATGCAAGTGTTTTTGGGGCCTCCGATATCAATTATTCGCAAGGTCCTATTGCCTACAATGCGCAAAACCATTCCCTTTTTATTGTCGGCCATGCCCACCAGCAGGCAATTGCCGAATTCGCCATTCCTGAATTGGTAATAAGCGAAACCTTGGGTGATCTTAATATGGTGGAAACGCCTCTTCAGGTTTTTTCAGAAGTTTTAAACCGCACTCCCGACAACAATCCCGAAGGTATCGATAGAATTGGAGGATTATATGTGGTTACCGACGGAGGCGCACAGCGACTGCTCGTGAATGCCTA
>NZ_JBATHS010000302.1:0-2283 GCF_049667165.1 Maribacter sp. | reverse complement strand
GTTTACAACATTTAATACCGGAGGAAGCCTTCTTACCACTCCTGATAGTCCGAATCCAGATGAAAATGTGTATCCAAACCAATTGGGTTTTGATCACATGCAGTCTTTCTTTATTGGTGTAGAAGGGACTCCGGCTCCTAATATGCGAGCTAATTTCAATATTAATATACTAGGAGATGTTGCTGAAAATCCGATAGACGAAATTTTTTACGAAAATAGGGGACGAACTGTATCCTTGAACAGTATTGATGGACCTATTCCTATAACAGATTTAGATCGTGTTCAGCTATATAATGCCGAGTTTGAATGGAAAACAGATGAATTTGATGTAAGAGGATTTTATCGTACCGGACATTACCATTGGAGTTATGAAGGTGATTTCTTCGGCTTGTATCCGGAAGCCAATTACGGCCCTAACCTCGATATCTATAATGGAGTAGTATCGGGAATTGAGGTAGATGGTAAAAATTCTCTTAAAGGTTTCAAAGCTGCTTTTGGCCCTCAATTATGGTGGGGTGCAAATCCAGCTGTCCTGCTAAAATATAGCACTAAATTAGGACATTATGACCTCTCAGCTGTTTATCATGAAGACATTGATACCCAGGGAGAAGCTGTTTCTTCAATTGCTATTCCAATGCCAAAAACTCGTAGAGCTACGCTTTATCTTGCAAGAGAATTTGGACCTGTTGGCTTAGAACTTGGAGGTATTTGGGGAGGTGAACCTTTAAATGGAAGATCTTTCCAAATTGCAGAAAATAATCCAAATTACGATCCAGACGAAATTGATTCTGCGAAATATATTATATACAGCGATAAAATTAATTCAGATGATAATTGGGGAGCTAAAGCTAAAATAACGGTTCAATCAGGTAAATTTAACTGGTATGCACAAGGCGCCATGCAAGGCTTAGTTGCCAATGGTGGTTATGATCAAACACAGACATTTACAGGTTGGAAATTGAAAGATACCGGAAGTGGGAACCAGACTAACTTTCTTACTGGTTTTGCGTACAATGTTGGGAAGTTTCAAATTGCACCAAACTTTTTATGGCAAAAACCTATTGTTGCTGCCATGCCAAATGATGTACAAGCTCCGGGGAGGTTGAGAAACATTTTTGATGACCCTTTTGCAGTAAGAGCCAACAGAGAAACAACCGCCGGTGAAATGCTATTGACCTATGACCCTACACCGGGTACCTGGTTCTATGAGTGGGACAACGATAGTGCAGAGAATGCTAAATTTGCAATGAATTTAGGGTTTGTTTTTCGTCATCATCCTACAGCACAGGATGCAGCTATAGGCTTTTTAAGTAATCGTACATTATTTGCATTTCCAAATTCTGCACCTGCAGAAGACTTGTGGGAAGCACATACCAGAATAGTTTCTAAAGTTAGTCCGGAACTTGGATTAATTGCTAATCTTTATGCAGGGAACGGGCAGGCAAACGGAAGTGATGACAGGCTAATTACTCGTATTGGAGGTGATATCAGATTCCTTTATAAAAAGATTAAGCTGGTACATTCATTTAAAATAGATGACTGGGGCCCTTTTGATTATCACCGCGATTTTAACTTGACTTATCCAGTACAATTAATGCTGGACATTTCAACTACTGTTGGTAGACCAGGCTGGTTTATTTTACCAAATACCAGAATGGGTATACGAGGGACTTGGCGCTCGCTTGATCAATTCTCACCAAGATACAGTCCAAATGTCGCAGAAGAATTTGCAACTGCACCTATAATAAGTACCGTTGGATTTGAAAACGGTAACGAATGGGAAATCAGAACTTATGTACATATCAATATTGGAAAATAAAAATTTAGAAAAATGAAAAACTTAAAATATATTTATTTAAAATTATTCCTCCTTTCAGGTTTTATTTTTACAATAACTGTTAGTTGTGATAGTAATTTATGGGAACGGGACTTGTCGGATGAAGCTGAATTCGCTACTTTCTCTGCTTCTCCCGAAGTATTTATCGATGGTTTTAGTGGAGGATTGAGTTATGACCCATTTGGAGATTCTAAACTGGACGCATTCTCTGTAGATGATGAAGTAAAATATTCAGGAACTGCATCTATGAGGTTTGATGTCCCAAATGTTGGAGATCCAACGGGCGCATACGCTGGAGCTACTTTTCGAGATGCTATCGGACGTGATCTCACCGAATATGACGCCCTGACCTTTTATGTAAAGGCTTCTCAGGCTGCTACCTTAAATGAAGTAGGTTTTGGTAATGATTTTGAAGAGAATAAATATGTCGTTACTTTAAGCAATGT
>NZ_JBATHS010000301.1:0-6243 GCF_049667165.1 Maribacter sp. | reverse complement strand
GGGGTATGACACACATCGACCTGCATTGATAGCGACTGGCTTTATTCCTCCAATTGTTTAAGTTTATCAAGGGCGTTCTGGTTTTCAGGATTTAATTCCAACGACTTCTTGTATAAGTTTAGGGTTCTTTTTTTATCGGTCTGTGTAAAGTCCCTCGAAACAACTACGTTTGAGTGAATTCCATCTGCTAAACTAGCTTTTTCCGTTCGAATGGGAAGTCCTTTTGCTGTTATTAGGAAAACATTTTAAGTATATATTGTCATATTTGAAAGACTTCGGTAACTAAAATAGTAGCAACAAGCTTTAATAATGAGAAAAGAAAATGAAACTATATTTCTTAATGCCTTCGAAGAAAATAAGGAGAAGCTGTTTCGAATTTGCTCGATTTATTCAAAAGACCCTGAAGACGCCAAAGACCTTTTTCAAGAGGTTTTGGTTCATGTTTGGAGGTCGATGGCCACCTTTAAAGGCAATTCATCACTCAGTACATGGATGTTCAGAATTGCCTTAAACGTATGCCTTCGTTTTAAAAATAAACACACTAAGAACCAGCATAGATTCATCAGGTTAGATAGTATAACAATTGCCAATTTTGGGTCGGAAGAAAGGAACGGAGGCGAAAATGAGAAACTAATTGGTCTAAGAAAATGCGTAAAAAAATTGAATGACGGGGATAAGGCGATAGTTGCCCTTTACTTGGAAGGATTAGCCTATAGGGAGATTTCCAATATTCTAGGCTTATCGGAAAACAACATAGCTGTAAAGGTGAAGCGGATAAAATCCAAATTGTTGAACTGTATAAATGATATATTATGATAGAAGATGAATTGATGAAAATCTGGCAATCGTCTAGCAATCAGGAACGTTTAAATTTTGAAAAATCAAGATTGATTCTAGAGTTAGACTCAAGTTTAGGACGTTTACACCGTTGGTGGTGGTATATGGAACAGGTGAATTTTATTTCTGCCATGATCACTATTCCACCATTGATTTTCGCTGTTTATTGGGTTCCTTTTACTTCCATGAAAATTGCATCGGTACTCGTCATCATTTGGGCAATATATATAGGAATTCGAATGAAAGGCATAAAAAAATTCAAACCGAGCGACCTGGAAGAAAATTACCTACACTATTTAGAAAAGACTAGAAGCTACCTTTTTGCCCAAAAGAGAATGCTTGAAACTTCACTGAATTGGGCAATTTTAACCATTTACCCTATTTACCTTTTATTTTTTGTTGGTCTTTGGGAGAGACCTTTAGCGCGTTATATAGGTGTCATATCATTTTTGGTTTTGGTAGGAGTAGGGGTTTATGAATACCATTTAAGCAAAAAAAGAGTTAAAAATGAGATTGCCCCGAGGATAGCTAGAGTTGATACATTGATAAAGGAGTTAAAGGAATAGCCAATTAGTTTTTTAGAGCTATTGAAGATAATGTTTGATCCTTGGTGTCGTGCGGGATTACGTACCAAAGGTGGGTTAACCCTGTATGCACTATACCATGTATTGTTTTTTTTATTTTTAATAATTGCCAACTTCTTGATAGTATCTAAAAATACGTGGCAAACTGATAAAACATTTCTGGCCATGAAAATGCACCCGGTGTGAACCCATATTCAAATCCCAGCCGTATTAGAGTAAGCTTCTTCTCTGGACAGGTATAAACATATTCCCCCTTGTTTCCCATCCCAAAAAAGTCATGGGCATTTTCCGGTCCGTCACGAACTTTCCCCTACCAGAGATAGTTGTAATACGTATTATTTTCTAAAAGATAATCATAGCATCCCTTTCGTTTTTCTTGGGGTTGCGTTGCTTTTAGCACCCAGCTTTCAGGTATTACTTGTGTACCATTGTATTTGCCTTGTTGATTTACAAATTGTCTTTTAACTCAATTAGCACCGTCACTCCATTTTGGGTCAATAAATTTGTTTGCAGGTAAGCGACCATCCTTTTGCCATCTGGACTCATGCTCACATCGGCAGCGACAATCATTTTGTTTTTCCAGGTCGGCAATTCGGGATTATTCCAGTCCGTAATGGCCACCTTGCCGCTACCGTCTGGATTCATACTCCAGTAGTCGGTACCGCTCTTGTTATGCGCACCACTCATCCAGACTATTTTTTTGCCGTCGGGAGAATACAAGGCATGTTCATTCCATTTTCCGTCCGCAAGAAGTTCCAAGCGGTCTTGAGCGATATCGTAACTATAAACATTGGCATGAAAAGGCTTATTGAATGCAAAGGATGATGTAAATAGCAGTTTTTTGCCATCTGGTGAAAGACCATGATTTTCGTACCAACCGGGTTTTCCGGGTTCATACGATTTTATGTTGGAAAGGACGGGTATTTCACTCGTGAAGTTGAAGTCAGCTACCTGGATCTTCCACTTGCCGTATCCATATGAGCTAGTTGGTGCTTCATACATCTCGCCCCAGGTAAGGTTCTTTCCGTCATGGGAGAAATGTGGGTGCAAAACGCCACTGGTTTCAGTCTCGGGCGTTTGTCTTAATAGAAAGCAGCGCTTTGAAGCGAATTCCATCAACCATAGATCCGAATGCCTTCCGAAGCCAGGTGTGGCAGCCAAGTCACGCCCAGGTCTCCCCTGATTCTTTAATTTCTGTACTTGAAAGACAATGTACTTGCCAGAAGGATGCCACTCAGGCTGGCCAATATGCCCTATGCCCAAAACCTTGCGCTGATCGCAGGTAAGACATTGCTCATTGCCCCCGTCAGGCCGAACCATGTATATATCGTAATACCCATCATCGTTTTTTCGGTCCATAAGGATAACATCACCATTTGGGGACCAGCTTACACGCCCACCATTTTCATTTAACAGGGAAATACGCTTCGCTCTGCTTTTCAGTGATTCTACAGAGCCAAGGATTTGTTGCAATTCTGGACTAAGTGCAGCATTACCGTTAGTTGAATTCGTTGTAGGTTTCGTTGGTATGCATGCTATTAGTGTAAAACCAACGAATACTAAAATTATATGCCATTTTTTCATAGTCTGTATTTTTATTCATGGAACAACTAAATTTCCCCTCTTTTGTTTATTTAGACGATTTATTCGAATACATGTTACTTTACGTATTGGCTTGTTTCTAAAATATCGCCATCGTGTTCATATATGAAGCGTAGCATTCCGCAGGGTGCTATGATTTTATATAAAGTATTGACGGTAGTATTTATTTTCTTTTATAATTAGATTTTTCTATTTCTCGATCTGGGTTTACAAATTCAAAAGTGTAATTCCTATCAGTGTCCCAACCGTAATTTATTTTATGGATTTGTGAATTCACCCTATAGCTTAAACTATAATGTTGGGGTTTTGGGTTCTCAAAGGCAATGATTTCTGCGCCACGCAATGGCCTTAAATCAGGTCTTACACCTCTCGTTTTCGCTTGTGGCATAATTTCGTTTTCTGGGGCTTGTGTTCTTGGGTTTAACGCAACCTTACCTTTCATTGCAGCAATCAAATAAGGATAGTTCTTTACGGCATGATATTGATACGTACTATCTGAAGTAAATAGTCCTAAATTTTCGTCCAATTCCTCTGTGGTTTCTCCATACACCGCAAAACCATCCAAGGCAAAAGCAATAGGTTTGTCTTCGCCTACTTTAGCCTGTAAGTGGGTAGGGGGTAGGTGGTAATGATAATCATCCGCCCGTCCGCAATGACCGCCCCATTTGTCAAGCTCTCCAATGGCATTGGCATCTTCCCCACGGTTGTTCAATGGATTGAAAATAGGAATGCCGTTTGCTGCGATGGCAATAGCCCCTTTCATAAAATTTTCTTTTGTAGATAATGGTTTTTCAGCCAATACAGGTTGCAAAGGAATAGCCCAGGCATTTTCACCCGAATAATCGTGATCAATAGGTACTTGTTGCTGCCAGTTGGTAATGCCGGTCATCATTTCGTGTTCTGGTAATCCATTTGATTCTATGTAGAAATATTGGTCATCGTATCGTGTATTTACTTTGTCAAAAACGCCAAAAATGGATTCTAAAAAGGAAATGTCATTTTTTGCCATTTTAATTCCGTTTGACGAAATATTGGTTTTACAACCCATAATAACAAAAGCAAGTCCTATTAAACTATAAGCAAAGATTTTGGATTTAGATTTTTTTGTATACTTGAAAAGTGAAAACAGGAGCAAGGCAAAACCAAAATAAATTAAAATAGTAGCGTGGTTTATTGAAAATAATTGAAATTCATTTTGTGAAGTGTTTTTGTCACTAATCCAATTTCCCTTAGTTAAAATATACTGTTGCTCTTGACTTGTAAAGTCTGAAATATTGAAGAAGACTACCTTATGCTTCTCATTCATTAAATATATGGTTTCGTCAATTTTTTCAATAAATTCGGCTTTTAAGTTCATTTCACTATTTGTAAAATGCCAAACTTTTGTCGAAGCTCCGTGTCCGCCCTCGTGAGCAGAAACTTTAAAGGATAATAACAGAATGGTCAGTATGAATACTATCTTTTTCATTTGTCTATCATTAATTGGAATCCGTAAAAGTTAAGGTTGTTATGTCAATTACGTTTACATCGGAAATGGCTTTCATAAAGGTCTTTAAATCAACATCCAGAGAATTGGATTTAGGAAGTAATTAGGAGTTTCCGATAATGCAAATAGCGCAATAGTGTACTCATGTTCGCCTGGTCCGCGAGAACAAGGTGAGGTATACGATATGGCCGTTCCATCTTTATTAGGCCCCATATACCAATCTGGGTTGTTAGCCATTTTATATGGAATTTCAGAAACAGATGGATTGATACCCCATAATAGTACGTATGAATTTATTTCTGATTTATTATCTTTTTTTGGGTAGTGATACATGACTATAGCTAAAGAATTTGCACCTTTAGGGACCTTAGACCAAGATAGCGGTATAGAATTTTCTACGCCATCTACTTTTTCTTCACATCTAAAATCTTCTAATAATTTTCCATCAATTACTGCTTTACTATTTAATTTAAAATCTGGATTGATGGTTTTAAAATCATCATATTTATAAGAAGCAGCTTCTTTTTTATGGGTACAGGCATTTCCTAAAAACAAAATCATGATAATAAATACTAAACTATTTTTCATGTCGTGATCGCTAGTTTTTGTTGTTAGATAATTTCAATATTATTTAACGATATATCGTACTAAAACTTCATTATCTAAAACGACATTGGTAGACCAAATGAATTGGGCATCATTCTCGGCATCGTCGAAAATTGAAGTGAAATTCGTGTAAGCAGGTTTATTGTCTACCCCAATGGTTCGGTTGGTATAGGTTGTAGCATTTGGCCATTTGGAATCATCAAAATCCGTCTTCATCCAATCGGGGGGTAGTTCCCAATGCAAGGCATAAAACGATGAACCATCTTGACCACCCTCAGTATTGCAGTTTTTTGAATATCTGTAATTGCCTTCTTCAGATGCACAACCGAGATTTATTATGGGCGCAGTGTAAAACGTTTGTGCCTTCCAGTTTTCATCGGTGCCAGCAATTATGTTGTCCTGAGCATCTTTAATTACGGCTACCATTCCGCCATCACCAGCGTGAAAAGATTTGCCCCTATTGGCTTCGCAACCAACACCAAGGTGTTCCTCCCAGTCCACCAATTTCATGGCTATCGTAAATGGCTTTTTCACTTTAAATTTTACAATACTGGAATTAAATTCTGTAAATGCGACTTTGTCTTTCCCAACGGGAATTCCATTCACATACATTTCAAAGTAATTATCGGCAAAAATATAGGAGGTATAAAGTTCTCCATCGGTGTCAATTGTTATGATGTGGGAATCGGCATAGTTGGATAAAGCTTGCTGAGTGGTTTTATAGGTTTTCCCTTCACATGAATTAAATAAATCTGCTGCAAATGGAAAATCGTTGTTCGTGTAATTGGTTTCAGCAGGCACTATCCACTCTTTGTTATCTGTGGATGTGATTTTTCCAAGATCTGTTTTTCTACCGCGCTCACAGGAATAAATATCTTCGGTAATTGTAGAGGCAATTCCTTGTGTTATGCTTGCAGTTCCCTTGTAATCTGTCGCTTGGGGAGTTTTTGCAAGTTCTTTTGATTTCGATTTACGTTCGGCACAACTAACGATTATAAGTGTGACTATGAGTAAAATAAGTATATTCTTCATTGTAAGTTGGTTTTGTTTTTATCCTTTCTGTTCTTAAAGCCAGATCAAAAGATTAGCCGGTTTTCCCAAACATGCCGAAACCAATAGATTCGGCAC
>NZ_JBATHS010000300.1:0-4671 GCF_049667165.1 Maribacter sp. | reverse complement strand
GTTTGAATTTAAAACCCTCCGTCACGATTTTCAATCGTGCCACCTCCCTTCACTTAAAGGGAGGAGCTAAATTAGTTTTCAATATGGAACTATGAATCAAAACAGAATCACGCAACTTTTCGGAATCAAATACCCCATCATACAGGCAGGAATGATATGGGCAAGTGGTTGGCGCCTGGCCTCAGCGGTTTCCAATGCAGGTGGACTGGGACTTATCGGTGCGGGAAGCATGTATCCTGAAGTCTTACGGGAGCATATTCAAAAATGTCAAAAGGCCACGGACCAACCTTTTGGGGTCAATATACCTATGTTATACCCCGATATTGATAAACTCATGGCGCTTATTATCGAGATGGGCGTAAAAATCGTTTTTACTTCCGCAGGAAATCCAAAGACATGGACAAACCATCTAAAAGTTCATGGGATAACGGTCGTGCATGTCGTCAGTAGTGTAAAATTTGCAATAAAGGCGCAAGAGGCCGGGGTAGATGCTGTCGTGGCAGAGGGTTTTGAGGCAGGCGGCCATAATGGGCGCGATGAAACGACCACCTTGGTATTGATTCCCGCAGTGAAAGAAAAAATAGAAATTCCCTTGATTGCCGCAGGCGGAATTGCCACGGGCAAGGCCATGCTGGCGGCCATGGTGCTGGGAGCCGATGGGGTGCAAATAGGAAGTCGCTTTGTGGCTAGTGAGGAAGCCTCGTCCCACGAACTTTTCAAGCAACGGGTCGTAGAAGCGGGGGAGGGCGACACCCATTTGACACTCAAGGAATTGGCACCCGTACGATTGATCAAGAACAAATTCTATCAAGATGTGCAACAGGCCTATGAAAATGGGGCGACCAAAGAAGAGTTGCAGGCACTATTGGGACGGGGCCGGGCCAAAAGGGGTATGTTCGAGGGCGATATGGTCGAAGGTGAATTGGAAATCGGGCAAGTATCCGCCCTGATCCATGATATTAAACCCGCTGCTGACATCGTGGATGAAATGATGAATGAATTTTATAAGGCAAAAAGGGAAATCGAATCCCTTTGATTGTTATTCAAAAAGATTTCTTTGCCCCGGCATTTGCTGAATCCCCAGAATGTTGATTATCTTGTCTACTTTCTACAGATTTTAAAATAACTGCATGGTGAATTTGAATATCAGGGCAAAAGAAGAACATACCTATGATGCGATAGTCATTGGATCGGGTATCAGTGGCGGATGGGCGGCCAAGGAATTGTGCGAGAAAGGATTGAAAACCCTCGTTTTAGAACGTGGGCGTATGATCGAACATCCACAGGATTACCCGACGGCATTAAAAGACCCTTGGGATTTTGAACTTCGAGGAGCCTTGGACTATGAAGAACAACAAAGGCATAAATCACAATCAAGAGTCGGATGGGGCAGTGAGGATACGATACACAATTTCGCCAACGATCAAGATAATCCGTACACCGAAATAAAACCTTTTATCTGGATCCGTTCACATCAGGTAGGAGGACGATCCATCGTTTGGGGAAAACAAACCTACCGTTGGAGTGATCTCGATTTTGAAGCGAATGTAAAGGATGGTCATGGCGTAGATTGGCCAGTTCGTTACAAAGAAATAGAACCATGGTATACCTATGTCGAAAAATTCGCGGGTATCAGCGGGGAAGCCTTGGGGTTGCCACATTTGCCCGATAGCCACTTTCTACCGCCGATGGAATTGAATTGCGTGGAGAAGCATGTTAAAAAAAGAATCCAGGATAATTATGAGGGCCGACATTTGATAATCGGTCGATGTGCCCATTTGACCGAACCTTTGAACGGGCGTGGGAAGTGCCAGTTTCGAAATCGATGCTCAAGAGGATGTCCCTTCGGCGCCTATTTCAGTAGTAATGCCGTGACACTTCCTGCAGCCGAAAAGACAGGTAATCTTACGATACGGCCCTATTCGATTGTAAGCTCGCTTATTTATGATGATGCTAAAGGAAAAGCGACAGGAGTTCGAATTGTCGATTCGGAGACGATGGAGGAAATGGAGTTTTATGCCAAGATTATCTTCTGTAATGCTTCGGCATTGAGTACCACCAAGATTTTATTGAACTCTACTTCAGATCGTTTTCAAAACGGATTTGGGAACGATAGCGGCGAATTGGGGTACAACCTAATGGACCATACCTATAAGGTCGGGGCAATGGGAAGCATCGAAGGTTTTGAGGATGAATACTATTCAGGTCGACGACCTAACGGAATTTATATTCCGCGCTATGTGAATTTGGATGAAAAAACAAAATCCAAAGATTTTGTACGTGGTTTCGGATTCCAAGGGGGTGCCGGGCGGTCGAATTGGGGATCAGGAATCAATAACAACGAATTCGGGGAAGATTTTAAGGACCAACTTTTCAAACCTGGGCCTTGGGGCTTCTTCCTTACGGGATTTGCCGAATGCCTTCCCTATCATGAAAACAAAATATTCCTGAATACTGATCTTAAGGATAAATGGGGATTGCCGACACTGAACTTCGATTGTGAGTTCAAGGAGAATGAGAAGGCCATGAACCGACAGATCAAGTCGGATGCCGTGGATATGCTCGAAAAAGCGGGATTCAGGGATATTCTCGGTTTTGACAATCAGAGTCCCCCAGGGCATGGTATTCACGAAATGGGTACGGCTCGAATGGGAAAAGACCCCAAAACATCCGTATTGAATCGTTTTAACCAAGTACATGCCGCCAAAAACGTTTTTGTGACCGATGGTGCTTGTATGACCTCGTCTTCTTGTGTTAATCCCTCGTTGACCTATATGGCGCTGACCGCCCGTGCTGCGGATTATGCCGTCACTGAATTAAAAAAACAAAATATATAGCCATGGATAGAAGAATTGCCTTAAAAAATACGGCCCTTTTGGTCGGAGTAACCTTAGGGGGTGGCACATTGGCAAGTTTAATGCAATCATGCCAAAATCAGAAAAGAATGGATTGGCAACCGCAATTTTTCAATGAGGAACAGGCAGCCCAGATTTCTGAGATTACGGAAATGATTTTACCTAGGACGGAAACCCCTGGAGCGAAGGATTTGAAAGTCGATATGTTCGTAGACTTAATGTTTGCAAAAACACTTTCGCCAGAAGATAAGGAACATGTAATGAAGGGTTTTGAACGTTTTGTTGAAATTTGCCAAGAGCGGTTCGGTCATCCTTTTACCGAACTGGATGCTGAGCAACGCAAAGAAGTATTGCAACAAGTAGGGGAAGAGACCAATACCTTCAATCCCAGTATTTGGGGCAGTCCCTTAGGTGTTCAGGAACCTTTGGATTTTTATAGAAGGGTGAAACAATTTACCTTGATAGGGTATTTTACTTCTGAGGAAATCGGGAAAAACCATTTACGATACGACCCAATTCCCGGAGAATTCAAAGGTTGTATTCCGTATAAGGGTGAAAATTCTTGGACATTATGAATCAAACCATTTTTTATCCCGCTTCACAGAAAACTCAGACAACCTTTTCATCTTCTTGTTGGGGAAAGTAGTATACGGAAAATAGCATGTAAAAAATATTTATTGTTGCTGTTTTATAATTGGTTTCATGTGTTTTGCTTTTTTAGTTCAACTGATGCTTTTTGAAGGTCTTGATGCATTTTTCTTCCTTCCCGAACAACAATTCCAATAATCTCTTCAATGTCTTTTTTGGTGGTCCTAAAATTAACGATACAACTTCTAAGGCAATACTTTTCATTTACTATGGCATTCGATAAAAATACCTCGCCCCCTAATTCCAATGCTTTTAATAACGCTTCATTCAAAGTGTTTAGGTAAGCCTCTTTATTTTTATCATTTCGGTCAAAAGCGGTAGGGATATATCGTAATGTCGTTATGCTAAGGTTTTGTGAGACCGCTTCCAATTCTTTATGGTCGTTCGCTAGTTTAAATAACAATTTAGATAATTCAATATCATCACGAATCATTTTTTCATACCCATTTCTTCCTACTTGTTGTAAAGTCATCCAAACTTTTAACGCTCTGAATCCACGGGAATTTTGCAGTCCGTATTCATAATAATTCAATGCTTGGGTTTTTTCAGTTTTGTCAAAATGATAATATTCGGGATGCGAACTAAAAGTATCTAAAAGATGTTGCGGATTTTTTACCAAAGTACAGCCTGCCTCAAGGGGCGCATACAACCATTTATGTGGGTCAAGCGCAATGGAATCGGCGTCTTCGATTCCCTCAAATACAGTTTTTAGTTCTGGAATTATTGCAGCGGGAACTCCGTAGGCACCATCAATATGAAACCACAGATCGTAGGTTTTGCATATTGCCGCGATTTCTTTTAGGTTGTCTACGATCCCTGTACTAACATCCCCTGCAGTCCCAACGACCATAAAAGGTTGAAACCCTTTTTGTAGATCTTCTCGTATGGTTTGCGAAAGAATTTCAATGTCCATTTTATTATCTGGGTCCGTGGGTATCCAACGGGTTTGTTTGGAGCCATGGCCAAAAAGGATGGCTGCCTTTTCTACCCAAGTATGGGTTGTTTTTGAACAGTATACCACCAATTTAGATAAGGCATTGTTAATACCATCTTCTTTTATACTCTTTGGTGCTTTAGCGGTTCGTGCCGCTAAAAAAGCCGTAAAATTGGCCATATTGCCCCCACTGACCAAAATTCCCCCATAATTCGGGGAAACCCCGATAAATTC
>NZ_JBATHS010000299.1:0-2434 GCF_049667165.1 Maribacter sp. | reverse complement strand
GAACAAAGGAAAGATGATTGTAAAAATTTAGACATAATACTTAAAAAAAGAAAAAGAAATGAACCTATTATTTGTACTTACCTCCCACGATAAATTGGGGAGTACCGGAAAAAAAACAGGCTTTTGGATCGAAGAATTCGCCAGTCCCTATTACAGCTTATTGGACAAAGGTGCAACCATTACCATCGCCACCCCCGAGGGAGGTGCTGCGCCAATAGATCCCAGTAGCGACACACCCGATGCTGCAACCGCAGCCACGGAACGTTTTAAAAAGGATGCAGCCACTAAGGAAAAAATAGCAAACACCAAGGTTTTGGCAGCAATGGATCCTAACGATTTTGATGCTGTATTTTATCCCGGGGGCCACGGACCCTTGTGGGATTTGGCCAGCGATGCGGCCTCTGTGGCTTTAATTGAAAAATTCAATCGTCAGGAAAAGCCAATTGCTTTCGTATGTCATGCCCCTGCAGCCTTGCAAAATGTGAAGGATGCCGAAGGAAATCCGCTGGTAAAAGGTAAAAAAGTCACCGGATTCACCAATAGCGAGGAAGCCGCGGTCGGACTTACCGATGTGGTACCCTTCTTAGTGGAGGATATGTTGCGTAAGAATGGCGGAATCTATTCCAAAAAGGACGATTGGGCGGTGTATGCCATACAGGATGGCAATTTAATCACGGGCCAAAACCCTGCTTCTTCCGAGTTGGTTGCGGAAAAATTGTTTGCAAGTCTTAACTGATTTGAAATATAGTAAATCTGGGAAAGGTTGCCATAACGGACAACCTTTTTTTGTTAGAAACCGATAGTGGGATTTTCCCAAAACTATTTTACATGACCCTTCTAGCCTCCTTTGCCAAAAACCTCAGGGCGGGCGCCACACAAGACAATTTACCCATCTTTGGCGGAGGTTATTCAGGTATATTTATAGACCAATCATGGTCCTCGATCAATTGATTGAGCAGTAGAACTTGTCGCTCTTTTACATACGCCAAATCATGAAAGATAATATGGCCTTTTGTTTTTGGATTATTCTCTTGCCCCTTAAAAATAGCATCTAGTAATGATTCCTCATCTAAAAATCGAGTATTTGTCAAATCCAATGTCGTCAAGTCATCAAGACTAACTGGGGCAGCCACTTGCTTCAAATAAACGGAAGATAAATTCAAGTATTTTAATTTAGTCTGCTGTGTAAGATCTAATTCTTCGATATAGTTAGCATATAAGTTTAAATACTCAATTGCCTTGTTATTGGTTATATCCAATTGCGTAAGATCATTGTTGTTAATATATAAAGATCGCAGATTCACATTTGAACTAACATCTATTTGCTCCAAGCCATTGAGTTGTAAAGTAACTAAAGTAAGTTTCGGGTTTGTAGCAAGATCAAGCGTACTCATATCGTGACCGCGAATAGTCAACGATAGTAAATCAGGGTATAAGGCCAAGTTCAAATTTTCGATAGTTCCCGTCACTCCCAAAGATTGTAATTTGGTCAAGCTAGAAAGTCCTTTAACAATTGTAGTATAGTTACCCGTTATATTCAATCGTTCCAAAAATGGATTCTTGGTTAAATCAATTGATTCTAAGGCCCCAAATCGTAAACTTAAATAGACAAGATTAGGATACTGTTCAAGGAGCGCATCGACATTTATCATATCACTGTCCCCTAAACTTAAGGTGGTTAAATTTGGCATAGTTTCTAATTCAAGCGTCTGTATCCTATCCCCTTGTCCATTAGCCGAAATTTGCAAATCCAGCGCTGTAACTTCTTCCCTATTCGAAGTGCGCAACGTTATGGTATATTCTCCTGAAGTAGCGTATTTATGTCCTATTCTATCACTTGGTGATTGATATTCTGAGGGAGCCTCAGCTACCTCTTCAGTACCATCGCCCCAATCGATATGATAAAGCGTTTCATAGGCTTGGGTCACTGTTAAATTGATATTTCTTGTTCGAAGGTCGGGACCTATTTCGGATTTTACTTTAAAAGTGGCTATTTTTTGATTCTTATAATGCTCAAACTGAAGGATAAACGGATCTTCTTGGGTATACTTTTCCAATGCTTCTTTGGTAGTATACATTTTTATCCTACCATGATCAACTTCCTCGACCATAAAGGTATAGGTGCCGCCAGCAGTTAAATCGACTTCTATTTCCAGGGCTTCATTATATCCAAGTCCACTATGGGTTTTGGCAGCGCCTTGGGAATTTTTGATTACCAAATCCCCGGTTCCTGATTCATTGGTTGCACTAACTATTTTAATAGCAATTAATTGCGTATCATTATTCTGTTCGTTGGTGGTTTCTTTTTCGCAGGAAGAAACCAACATGAAAACTGCGCAGAAAAAAACTATTTTGATGGTTTGAATACTGAAGGTCATTTGGTTGGGTTTTGAATAAATGTTAACGTTTGAATACCGAAGTTAGTACCTATACA
>NZ_JBATHS010000298.1:0-6956 GCF_049667165.1 Maribacter sp. | reverse complement strand
GTACTGCCCGGGCAACTGACCGCAATGCCATACTTTAGTTCTTTTAACCCATTCAGAATATAGGGGACTTTGGTCGCGCCTTGACTACTTCCTTTTATGCCGATTTTGGATAGGGGGATTCCAGTTTGTTCGGAAAAATAGGTAATGGCATTCATATCGTCGGATGCCAATTCCTCCATGGTCGCGGCCTGCCAATTACCTTCAGAGATGCCGGTACCGCGCTTGTCGTAATGAAAAGTGGTGTATCCCTTTTCGGCAAAATAAATGGCTTCGGCCCTGGACCCGCTGCGATCTCCACCCCCCGAAGAAGTTAGAAATACGATGGCTTTCGAATTGGGTTGGGATGGTTTCCGTATGGTTCCACCCATTTTCAAGCCGTTTGATTTAAAGATGACTTCTTCGGTTTTTACACTTTCTTCCTTGCTTAAAGCTTCTCTCTTCAACGTATAGGTGGTTACTAGCGAATCGACTTCCAATAATCCGGACAATCCAGCATAATTATCAGTCCATTTGTTTTTGAAGTTATAGGTGTAGCTATCACTTTGCAACATAAAATGTATTGAATCGCCGCTTACCTGCACATTTCTTGCCGGAATCTGAAATGCATTCTGTTCCAAACTGGTAAAGAATACCTTCCATTCGGTCGAATCTTTTTTGATTTCGAAGGAAATGGCATCTGAAAAATTGCCATGGTTGAAAATGCCGCTGTAGGTTCCTTCCTTTCCAACTTTCTTCGTTTCCTGTTGCAGACAACTGGAAGCAAACATTACCGTAATCAATAAAAGTGCATATTTTTTCATTTTCTCAAAGTTTTAATTCCCAATAGGATGCGTTGCCAACAAGATCATAAAGTACAGGGTCGTAACCCCTCTTTAAAAAGGCTGAAAAAGGGGTTCTAAGTAAGATAAACTGACAGATCATTTATCCCAAATCTCTTTTTCCACAATAGTTAAAACCTCAGAATTATGAACTTGCAATTCAATAAGCGCTGGAATTAGCCTATTTCTCATAATCACAATTCTATTGACCGTATTGTTTTGATGTTGGGGATCCCTTGCCCATCCGAGAAAATCGGACGGATGTTGTTCCGATTTACTTAATAAAGCAGAATCCAGTCTTATTATCGATGTATACTTTTCGCCTAATGCCCTATGCTTATTTATCACAATATCGGTATTAACATCTTCATATTCTTTATAATTCTCATACGTACTCGGGTAGGTCGATAGTTTTGATTTAAGCCGTTCATTTTGGAGGATTTCGATTTTATCGGTATAAATAACAGATAGCAACGTTCCGTTGGTCAAATTCAATGTAACATAATCGGACACATCGAATTTGTATATGGAATCGGCTAATGCAGGGACATTAGGGCCCAGGTGCTTCAAATACTCGGTTAATTCATTAAGATGGTCATTGTGTCGTGCCAAAGCGATTTTGATGCTTTCCTGATTCACTAAAAAATCTTCTTTTAGACCTTTGAGAATTAGCTGTTCACTGATTCGTTTTTTTCGATTTTCATTAGCATTGTTTATTTGTAAAGCGATTAAAATCCCGATGACGACAAGGATAATTTCCCCGATTGCATAAAGCAGATACCTGCCTGCCGGCGAGGCAGGTTTGCTTACCTTATTTTTAGATAGCAGTTGTTGCCTTATTTTTCTAAAAACTTTTATCATTTATGCATTCGTTTTAATATGAATCTTATCGTATTGCAGGTGCATATTATACCTCTTTTGTGGATTATCGCAAACGATTATTATTCATTCGTTTCCATTTCTAGAATACCTCTAAGTTCAACATTTTTTGAATATGACCTTATCGATATAATAAAAAATAGCCAATTACCTTCGTACTCAACTTTCCTTGATGGCTAATCCTTATAATGGGGCGAATATTCCGTAATTATTGCTTTCTTTCAAGTGTTACAACCAAGCTGTCAAAAAATACGGGCGAATGTTAATCTTTTACAGCCGACAACAATTCCCTATCAATAAATTTTCCACGTACTATGACCTTTTCGATGTCATTATAAGCCTCTACCGTTTTCAAAGGATTGGAATTCAAAATCAGTAAATTGGCGATGTTACCTTTCTCCACACTTCCATATAAGTGTTCCAGATGAAATGCTTGGGCATTCTTAAAAGTAGCTGCTCTGAAAATTTTCTCGAGGGGAATGCCCGCATCAGCCCAATGCCGCATTTCCAAAATGCCATTGTACCCTGGCGGATTGGTATACATATTCATAGCCGGGGAGTCGGTACCTAAAATAAGATTGGCGTCGTTCTCTTCTAAAAATTTGGCGACCGTCATTAAGCGATGGGCGTAGGTTTTAAATACATGTTCCCACATTTTTTGGTCATCGGTAAAATCCGCCTTTAATGCTTTGTAGAATGGGGGGTTTGTTTTTTCAAGAAAAGCGGTCCTCCCAAAAATTTTCCGCTTTCCCCATTGTCCCTCTTCTGTTTTGAGCAAGTCTAGCATTTGTTTGGGAAATACGTGTTCTAAGTTTTTATCCTCCAGAAAATCCATCGTAACCAGGTCTTTCTCGCCTGTTATCGTTCTAAAAGTAAGTTGATAAGGTATTTGTTTTTCAGCGATTTCAAGAAGTACTCGTTTATGTTCGTCCCCTAAATCGGGGTTGTTGAACTGATTTGGGTCATCGCTCCAGTTCCACATCGCATGGGCAAAAATTTGAGCGCCCGTTTCCAACCCTATTTTATGGCCCTCTAAGGAAGGTGCGTGCAACACCAAGGGCATATTGAACTTTTGGGCTTCCAGTATCAAATCACGTAAAATAGACGCAGTTGGTTTTTCCCAACTTACCGCCAAACCTGATGCTTCATCTTCATAGACCATCTTAACGCAAATACCTTGTTGTTCCCTGATTTTTGACACGATTTTCTGAGGTGTATGCTCGTTTGCTTGAATAGCGTCAGGTAAAATACTGTTCGTATTATAAATGTCATTCAAAAAATTGGACGCATAACGCTGTTCTTGCGAATACTCCTCCATTTCCATATTAAAATCATCCATCACGGTAACTTGTTCTCCACAAGTATAAATATCGGGACGTATTTTCGATTCCAATATTTTGTTCATGCGTTCAGGCCAGTAATTATTCACATCGATTAAAGTTGTAAACCCAAAATAGAGATAGCTTTTAGGTAACTGATCGTAATAAAGCTCGACCAATTCAGGATACTTCTTTTTAAGTGGTCCGTTAAGTCCGGCGGTGTTTGAAAGATGCACATGCGAATCTATCAAACCGGGAATAAGAAACTTCCCTGTCCCATCTAATTCTTTATGATTTTCCGCTCCTTCCGGTTTTTTATCCCCTGCAGAAACAATTCTCTCACCCTCTATCAATACATAACCCACTTGAGTTTTTATGTTGTCAAGGTCTGCCGAAATAATAGTGATGTTTGATATAAGCGTCCTGCTTTGATTTTCTTGTGCCTTACAGTGTAAAGAACTTAGAATGGCAATTAGTATTAAGATCGTACGCATTGCCTTTTCGGTAAACGATCCGTTTATTTTTTCACTTTGGGCGTATTCATTTTTTGATAAACCGAGACAAATCAAGAAATTCCAGGACTGCATCGTAAGGCTTTTTAACCTATAAAAAGGAATACCATTTGTTGCTGAATTTTTCATTTTGTTCTTATTTAATCATTAAAAAAGGGATTGTTCTAAGTTTTAAGAGTTCCATTGTTGCTGTTTTTTACAAGCTCTTTCATGATTTTTTGATTTGACGAAATATTTTTTAAAAGTTAATAGGTTCTGTTTCGCACCGTTTTAGCCCAATATCCGCACTTTTTAGTGGTGTTTTTATGTTGCTATGGCACCTAAAAAAGGACAAGTAAGTTGTATGAAAAAAGGGATGGACTTTGATTGAGGTCCATCCCACTTGCATATCTAGCTTTAGGCCAGATTTTTAATGAAGGTGATGTCTTGATTCGGCCCAACGTATGCGCTTACTGTCCTTAAAATTTGAAAAGTAAGTGAACCTTCTAGATTCTGTTGGCGAAAGATTGATGAATGTTTTCATGACTAACGTTTTTTGATGATTGATATGTTGTTGCAATTCGTGATTAGCGATTGAAATTCCGGTACTGCGCCCATTGTACTCTTTTACTGCCACTAAAGGTTGAAAAGTACTGACCTGTTTTTGATTCTGTTGCTGTTCTGTTGATTGATGCTTTCATTATATGTTGTTTTAGATGTCGTTCGTTGTTTGTTAAACTTGTGATTAGCGATTAAAGTTTCTGTACTGTGCCCATTGTGCTCTTTTGCTGCTACTAAAGGATGAAAAGTACTGTCCTGCTTTTGATTCTGTTGCTGTTTTGTTAAATGATGCTTTCATGATTTTAAGTTTTATTGTTGTTTTTGATGTTGTTATAAAATTGAATTACATCTAGTAGACGAAGGAGTAACTGTTTTGTTACAGTACTATGCATAAAAAGGTACTATATTATATAATTTTTAACATTTGACGATCCTATTTATTTAATTTTAAATCTTATAAGTATTTGATGTTTAGTTTTTTATGATAATATATGGGAGGTAGGAGCTATTTCAAGAAAAATCAAAGTGAATTTCTAGGTTCTGAAAAAGGCACATGAATTCTACTGATTAAGAAATGTAGAAATACTTAATTTAAGCAACGCTTTATTTGAAGATTTATAGTAGCATTCTTAAATAAGAAGCCAATCGTTTTCTTCTTCGGTTTTCTTTAGTAGCTTTTTAGAGAAATTATCTTTTTTAAATATGGTCAGACCCTTCTTACCTAAAGAAGTATAACATAGTATCTGAGGCGAGAGTAATGAATTATAGCAATCCTTCCTCCTCTAGAGACATTTTCAGCTTAGCTTGATTTTCCCAAAACCTATCTTTTATTTTTTGCATAATACCCTCAAACTCTGGATGGCTTTTTAATGTTTTTATCAATGGCTCATCTTCAATTAATAAAAACCAGTATTGATAATTTTCTATTTCCGAAAAGATTTTGAGTTGTTCGATAGCTTTATCAATCTTTCCCTCATAGGCATATTTCCAAACTAGATTAACACTTTTGTACGCGGAGTTATCCTCTTCGCAATATTTTGAAAACTCATTAAAAAAAGTCTCAGCCTCCTTTTCTAAGCCCATCTTTTTATAAACCATTGCAATTTTGATATTTTCCTGCACATAAATGTCCAGACCACTACTTTCCCTAGCTTTGACAAATTTTTCAAAATAAAAATAGGCACTGTTATAATCTTCTTGGATATAATACAACTTACCGATATCCTGCAAAATGTCGAGACGCGTTGTATCCTTATCCCATTCCTTAATTAGCAAATTCTGGGTTCTCTCCAAATTACCATCTCTTGCGAATAGGATAAATGCCTTTAAATGTGGTGCATAATAATTATCTGGGTGATAGTCCAACGCCATATTGATGTATTTTAATGCCTCATCTGAAAACCCTGATGACACCAAAGCATTACTTAACTGTAAACAGGTATAGCTTTGAGTGACAGAATCACTTGCAATATTAAGCTGAAATCCTTTCAAGGCGTACTTTAAGTATTTGTCAGTATTGGGAACCAAACGAAAATAGAAATCCGCAAGCATTTGCACCGCCAGGGATGAATTAGGATTGTACTCCAAGGCCTTTTCGAGATGTGGTAAGGCTAGTTTATATTCCTTTGTCTGTATGTAGTAGAAAGCCTTTGCAGTAAGGCTTTCGGCAGATTTTGAATCATAGAGCAAAGCCTTGTCCGCATAGCTATTGATCTTTTCGGTATACTGTTTTTCGACTTGAGACATTTCAAGAAGATAGTATGATATAGCAATATTGGCATAAGCTAGGGCAAACTCCGAATCTTCTTCGATAGCTTTTTCAAACAATCCAATGGCTTGCCTAAGACCTTCATCTGTTCTGGATATATATGGGTCAAGTGCTTGGAGGTAATAATCATAGGCCACCAGATTTTCAGTAGGCCTTTTTTCAATTTGCTCCAATTCGGCCGGTGTCACGACCGCCTCAATGGCATCGGCAATTTTCTTCGCAACATCGTTTTGCAACGCAAAGATGTCAACCACTTTCTGGTTATACTGCTCAACCCAAATAGGGGTATCCGATGAAGCGTCGATCAATTGGATATTGAGCAAAACCTGATCCCCAACACGTTGACCACTACCTTCTACCAAGTAGTTTACATTAAGTTCTTCGGCTATCTCAGGGATGCCCTTCTCGGTTTTTCTGTACTTCTCTACCGAGGTTCTACTGATTACCCGCAAGTCTTCAATTTTCTGAAGGTTGTTCAATGCGGATTCCATCAACCCGTTCACAAAATAAAGATTGGTGGAATCGGCACTTTCATTTTTGAAGGGCAATACGGCGATGGATTTTTCGATTTCCCATTTGTGAACTGTGTCTTTTGTACTGAAAAGTAAAAAGGAAACAACCAGAAGTACCATGGATGTAGCAGCAATGAGGGGCCATTGGTATCGCTTAAAAAAGCTGGCCTTACGCTGTTTTTTTTCTTCTACTTCGAAATCAGTTGTTCCGACCTCTCCCGGAGGATATCCATACTGTTCCCGAAAACATTTGATGAAATAGGAAGTACTTCCAAACCCTACTTGATACGAAATCTCCGAAACCGTCGATGAAGTCTCCTTGAGTAAGGTCATTCCTTCTTGAAGACGGACTTTACGAATGAATTGGCTTGCAGAAAGCTGTGTCTGCTTCTTGATTTTCCGGAGTAGGTTAGACCGACTCATATGCATAGTTTCCGCCAGTTCGGATACCCCAAATTGTTCGTTGGCCAAATTCTTCAGAATTATGGCTTCCGCTTGTTCAATAAAGGTTGACCTGTTTGACGATTCGTTGGACATGATGTTTTTTAATCGCTCTAAATTAGGAAAATTGTCATAGAAATGCCCATTAATCCAATGGACTCCTGATT
>NZ_JBATHS010000297.1:0-23577 GCF_049667165.1 Maribacter sp. | reverse complement strand
CCCTTAGTTTATTTCCGACTTTTATAGCCATGGAGAGTGCTTTGGTACTCAATATATGCATCCTTGTATTCTTACTACTTTGTTCAGCACTGATTTCAGGAGCTGAGGTGGCTTTTTTCGGTTTGTCAGCAACAGATATTAATACCATTGACCAGAACAACACGTCCAAGGGCAACATTATCGTAAAATTGTTGGATCGTCCAAAGAAATTATTAGCTACCATATTAATTGCCAACAATGCGATCAATATAGGGGTGGTCCTTCTTTTTAATGTCATCGGCAACACCTTGTTCTCGAATATCAACTATGTGTTGTTCAATTTTATTTCGGTCCGATTTCTTTTGGAGGTCGTGGTGGCCACCTTTCTGATTTTGATGTTCGGTGAGATTTTGCCCAAGGTATATGCCAATAGAAATAAGATCAGTTTCACCCATTTTATGGCCTATCCCTTAAAAGTGCTCGATTTTCTCTTTTCCCCATTGAGCCTGCCTATGCGCTCTAGTACGATTTACCTGAATAACAAACTGGGCAAGTATAAGTCGAACCTCAGTGTCGACCATTTGTCACAAGCCTTGGAGTTGACCTCAGAAGGTGACACAACCAAGGAAGAGCAACGCTTGTTGGAAGGTATTGTTTCATTTGGCAATACCGACACCAAGCAGGTCATGCGTCCGCGTATCGATCTATTCGCCCTAAGCGAGGACATGAAATTTCCTGATGTTCTAAACGAAATAAAAATACAGGGATACTCCCGAATTCCCGTGTTCTCCGAAAATATGGACAATGTACTGGGGGTACTTTATGTTAAGGACCTTCTGCCGTTTATCGACCGCAAGTCCTTTAATTGGATATCCTTGATACGGGAACCATATTTTGTGCCTGAAAACAAGAAATTGGATGATCTGTTGTTGGAGTTCCAGGAAAAGAAAAACCATTTGGCGGTCGTTGTTGACGAATATGGGGGCACCTCAGGAATTGTCACCCTTGAGGATATCATCGAGGAAATCGTGGGCGATATCAGTGATGAATTTGACGATGAGGATTTGGTTTATTCGAAATTGGATGAATATAACTATGTATTTGAAGGGAAGACGGCCCTAAAGGATTTTTATCGTGTATTGAAAATGGAGGACGAGCATGATTTTGAAGAGCAGAAAGGGGAATCAGAGACCATTGCCGGATTTGTATTGGAGATAGCCGGAAGTTTTCCTAAGAAAGGGGAAAAAATCATTTTCAAGAATTATGAGTTTATCGTGGAAAGTCTTGATAAAAAAAGATTGAAACAAATTAAAGTGATATTGCCGCATGAAAATTAAGAGCAACTATTTTTTATGGGGTATGATTTTACTTTTCATAGGATGCCAGGAAGCCGTCATTCCCAAGCCCAAGGCCCTATTGCGATTGGATTATCCCACTACGGAATATGAATTGATGGAAACCGACCATTTCAACTTTCTTAAAAACCAGGAAAGTGAGTTCAAAAATCAGGATGGTACCTCAATGACCTTAGATTATCCAAGGATGAAAGGATCTTTGTTCATTACCTATAAAGAGATAAGGGACAATATCGACAAATTATTAATGGATGCCCAAAAATTGTCGATAGAACACGCATCCAAGGCCGATGGAATTTTACCCCATCCTTTCGTGAACGAAAAGGACAGGGTGTATGGAATGTTTTTTGAAGTCGTGGGTGATGCCGCTTCCCAAGCCCAATTTTACGTCACCGACAGTACGGACCATTTTGTTACAGGATCGCTTTATTTCTACACCCGACCCAACTACGACTCAATTTACCCTGCGGCTACGTATTTGCAGAACGACATAAAGAAGTTCATGGAAAGCATTCGATGGAAGTAAAGCCCATCGCAGACCAGTACATCTACAGTACTGGGGAATCAATAAAACAATGATTTTGATAGCGGTTATTCCTCGCCAAGAAGTTTTTCGGCATTGGCAATACTGGTGTTGATCTGTTCGCGCAAGGCTTTGACCTTTACTTCTTCCTCATTCAACCAGATTTGTTTTTGTTCTGATAGGGCCTTTCCATTCAATATCTCATCAGAATCGAATCGGTTGCCAAAGCCCTGCATCCAGTCCATCATGGCCTTGTGGGCATCTTGTAGGCCTTTTTTTGCGTTGGTGTATTGCATGCCCAATGCGGTGGTGTCTTCCTTGGCACTTAGTTTACCGACCATTTTGCCCATGCCGCTTATTTTAGGCATCACCTCATCATGTATGGCCATCACACGCTCCATTTGGGTATTGGAGACTTTCGAATCTTCTTTTTTTCCTTCTTTGCAGGACGTATTGACAATTACTAACAGTACAGCCAATAAGCTAAAAATCTTTTTCATAGGGCACTATTTTTTTATTCATGAACCTTCGATTTCGGTAATAGCTCGAAATCATTCCAACTCATACTATTTTGATCGTTAGGGATTATGGAATAACAGCATTTTTTGGTGTGTTATTATTTTTCAAAAATACGTATTACCTATCTTTTTATCTCAATAACGACCTTATAAATTTTACGGAAATCATCTGTTTGAATGATGGGCACTACAGAATATTGGGCAGTAAAAAGGGCATCATATATGCACGATGCCATTTTCAATTAGATTTTTCATTTATAACTATTCGAAATCAAGATCGGAAACCCCTTCGTTTATCTTGATTTTCTGAATAATGAACTCAATTTTTTGCCCCCCCATGGTTTGTGTCAATGAAAAAGGAAGCTTAATGCCCGCGACTTCCTTATAATCACCATAATCAAATGTGGTGTTCATTGTTTGCCCATTGGCTTCAAAACTCAATTCCTCCCTGACTTTTAATCCGGATTCAACATCAAAAAAGGAAGCCTTTTCATCCGAAAGTTTGAGTTTATAGGTCTTTCTGCCATCGATCACCGCTATCCCTTCTAAAGTAATATCGGTTTCAAGCAAGTTCAATTCCGGAAAGGGAATTGATTCTTCCCTGAGCTGTTTTAGTTCGGCTTCACCCAAGTCCTTTTGCTGCCCTTGCACGACCATATACCCCTTCTCCCCATCAAGCACTTGTTTGCTCATGGAATTTCCCATGACCTTGATCTCTTGCATAAATTGATTGTTTGAGGTTTTCTTTATCTCAAGATTCAATTTCGTGCCCTGTAGTTCTGCCTCTGCCATCAAGGCGTACGATACAACTTCTAATAATTTCCCTTTACCGCCAATGGCCTCGATGTATTTTTCCAAAACGTGATGGGCCGTCATTCCTTCGGGGATGGTACCTTCATAATTAGGCTTTTCAATGCTATTTGCATATTTGTCATAATACTTGATCGGTACTTTTTTACCATTGAAGGTAAGCTGCTCCAGGTTGTCGATTACGTCACTTCCTTTTCCCGTTACCACAACACGCAACTTATTAATATCCATGTATTTTTGGGCAGCTTTTTGAACGTCCTCCTTGGTTATGGCATTTATGCGTTCCAGATAGGTTTTATAATAATCGTGTGGGAGTCCTTCGACCTCAATATTCAGGGCATATGCTGCCATGGTTTCGGGTTTTTCCAAGGCCAATACAAAATTACCCACATATTTGGCCTTGGCATCCTTGAGTTCCTCATCGGTGACAGGCTCCTTCACGATTTTATCAATTTCTTTCAAGATTTCGACCACTGCGCTATCGGTTACCATATTCCGCACTTGTGCGCTAGCAGTAAATGTTGCTGGTGCGTATTTGTCGTTTCCAAGACTTGAATAGGAACCGTAGGTATAGGCCTTATCTTCCCTTAAGTTTAAAAACAAACGCGATTGTGCGCCACCACCAAGGATTCTATTGGCCAAAAGGGCATTCAAATAATCCTCATCTTTCATTTTTAGGTCTACCAGACTCTCAATGACCACTTCCGATTGAACGGCATTGGGAACATCCACAAAATTTATTTGGGTATAATTGGCATTGGAGGGATAGGAGTATGACACCGAGGGAGGGGTCGCCTTGACCCATGGTGTAAAATAATCGGTTACCAATGATTTGACCTGGTCAAATTCAACATCCCCAATGACCACTAAATAAGCATTCGCAGGCACAAAATAATTTTCATAGAACTGTAGCACATCGGTCAATGTTACGTTATTCAATGTTTCTTCAGTCACGAATTCGCCATAGGGGTGGCTTGTGCCGAAGGCCAATGCATTTTGCACCCTGCTCGAAATGGCAGAAACATCCTTGTCCTGTGCTTTTAGTGCCGTGAGCAGCTTTTGTTTTTCCTTTTCGAATTCCTCTTCGGTGAAATTGGGATTGATAGCGGCATCGGCCATTAGTTCGAAAATCCTGGGAAAATATTTTGACAACGAACTCGCAAAGGCACTCTGTGACCCAAAACTGATACGTGCGCCTAGAAAATCGACCTCTTCGTTGAAATCATCTTTTGAAATCGATTTGGAGCCCTTGCCCAATAGGCTGGCCGTAAGGCTCGAAACGCCCGCTTTCTCCCCTTCCAAAATAGGTGGGTTGTCTATACTCAATTGCATCGAAACCCTGGGAAGTTTATGGTTTTCAACTATCATGACCTTAAGACCGTTTTTCAGCTCAAAACGTTGTGGTTCTTTCAGGTTGATTTCGGGAGCAGGTCCTGGTGCTGGCATTTTGCTTCTGTCGACCTGGGCCTGCAGTTGTAATGCAATAAGACCAAGGACCAATGTTAGTAATACTCTTTTCATTGTTATTTGTTTTCTATTACTGCTTCTGGTAGGTATTCCAATTCAACACGTTGATTCGGTTTCAAATATTCATTGGCCACCTGCATTATTTCCTCCCTTGTGATAGATCTGTATATATCTATTTCAGTGTTGATCAAATTGGTGTCATCATACAATATATAATATCTTGCCAATGAATTTGCGATACCGGAAACACTGCCGTTTGCGTTGACAAACAGATTTTCGAATTTGTTCTGGAGTTTTTGATAATCGTTTTCTGAGATCAATTCGGACTGTAATTTTTGAATCTCACCGTCTATTTCGTTTTTAAGGTCTGCCAACGTGGTTTCACCTACCGGTAGCGCTCCAACCACGTAAGCGCCATAATCTTCCTGGGATCCATTGAACGCAAATACCTGTAGAGCCATTTTCTTTTCATCGACCAACTTCTTATACAATTTTGAACTCTTGCCATCACTTAAATAGGTCGATATCATATCGAGTATATAGGCATTCCTATCGGTTTGGGCAGGGGTGCGATACCCCATGAAGATGGCCGGTATCTGTATGTTCGGATCGTGGTATACCGTTTTTATGGTCGTTGTAATCGGATCCTCGATAAATGTTTGGCGGTCAATGGTATTTCCCTTGGGAATAGGACCAAAATAATCATTGATCAATTTTTTGGTCCTGTTGATTTCTATATCTCCTGCAACCACTAAAACCGCATTATTGGGCACATAATATTTTTTATTGAACTCTTTAAAATCCTCCAAGGAGGCATTCGCCAAATGTTCCAAAGAACCAATAGTCTGCCAACGATACGGATGTTTTTTGAACAAATGGACAAACATTTGTTCGCGCCATCTTCCATAAGGGGCATTATCATAACGCATGCGTCGTTCTTCCTGTACGACCTCACTTTGCGTATCAACCCCGATTTTATTGATGATAGGATGCATCATTCTTTCAGACTCCAACCAAAGTCCCAATTCCAAATTGTTAGAAGGGAACACCTCGTAATAATAGGTTCTATCCTGGGTGGTATTTGCGTTGTTCTGACCTCCGTTCGAAGAGACGATCTTAAACCACGCTCCTCGTTCGATATTCTTGGTGCCTTCGAACAATAAATGTTCAAAAAAATGGGCGAATCCCGTTTTGTCAGGTTGCTCATTCTTGGCACCAACATGGTACATCACCGAAGTGGTCACCACCGGGGCGTTATTGTCCTGGTGTAGAATAATATGGAGTCCGTTTTCAAGGTCGTATTCCTCATAGGAAACCGCTTGGGCAATCGTCGCAGACACTATGAATAGCGCCATTAGTATGAAAAGTAGTCGAAATTTCATTTATTAAAGTATTAGAATTAAATGGTTGAACCGTCTTACCTTGTATTGAATTAGTTCCCCGAATATAATTTTTTAAGTATATTCGAAGGAAAACTCGCTTTGTTTTAACAAGAATTTAATGCCTAGCAGATAGATATTTTTTGTTACCTGCGGGTTTATTGCGTATTATTATTCCCTAATATTCTTAGCATATGATAAATTTTTCGTTACCCATTCGATTTGGAATAGCCGCAAGTGGTTCACTAATCGCTTATTTTTTGATCCTCTCACTTTTCAATTTACATACGAATGTATTTTATAGCCTTTTTAATACGGTTATCACAGGATTTGCCATCTATGAGGCAATAAAATATGAACGCATTCAGAACAGGGAAGGATTTAGTTATGGACAGGGTTTTAAAATCGGATTGATTACCGGATTTGTAGCAACCTTGATTTTCACGGTCTTTTTTGCATTTTATGCTACAGAGATCAACACTGATTTTCTGAAGGAATTATCAGCAGCGTGGTTCGGCGAGTACAATAATTTCGAGGCCATAGTTTTCTTCACAGTTGCCATCATGGGTTTCTCTACGACTTTGGTACTTACCCTTTCTTTTATGCAGCTATTTAAATCAAGTAATGATGTAAAGAAAAAATCTTCCTAAAAACCTATAAAATGGCTTGTAGATTTGGCATTTAGCAGTATATTTGCACCCGCCTATTGAAAAAAAATGGGTATAAATTAAATTAATATATACGCTATGTATGCAATTGTAGAGATGGCAGGGCAGCAATTCAAAGTTGCAAAAGACCAAAAAGTGTATGTTCACCGTTTGCAAACAGAAGAAGGAAAAAAGGTAACTTTTGACAATGTACTTCTTTTGGATGATGGTAAGAACGTTACTGTTGGCGCCCCAGCTATAGACGGAGCCGCTGTTGAGGCCAAAGTCGTTAAACACCTTAAAGGTGACAAAGTAATTGTCTTTAAAAAGAAAAGACGTAAAGGTTACAAGGTTAAGAATGGCCATCGCCAATCATTAACCGAAATTCTAGTTGAAAGCATTATCGCCTCGGGCGCCAAAAAAGCGGCCCCAGTAAAAGCAAAGACTGAACCTAAGGCAAAAGCTGAGGCCAAGCCAACTGTTGCCAAAGTAGCGGAGCCTAAGCCAACTGTTGCCAAGGCAGCTGAGCCCAAGAAAGTAGCAACTAAAAAAGCTGCTCCCAAAAAGGCTGATGATTTAAAAAAGGTTGAAGGTATTGGGCCAAAGATCGCCGAAACCTTAATCGCCGCTGGTATTTCCACTTTTGCTGAATTGGCTAAGTCAACTCCAGAAAAGATCGCTGGGATTATTTCAGATGTTCGTGGCAATCACGTAACCGATACCTGGCCAGCACAAGCTAAATTGGCAGCTGAAGGTAAGTGGGACGAGTTGAAAAAATGGCAAGACGAATTAGACGGTGGCAAAGCATAATAGCTTAACCATTAAGTATAACTATATCCCGTTGCAGTACGGGAACTAAAAACCGAAAAAAATGGCTCACAAGAAGGGTGTAGGTAGTTCAAAAAACGGTAGGGAATCAGAATCGAAACGCTTAGGGGTAAAGATTTTTGGTGGCCAAGCGGCCATCGCTGGTAATATCATCGTAAGACAGCGCGGCACAAAGCATAATCCAGGCGAAAATGTATATGCCGGGAAAGATCATACTTTGCACGCAAAAGTAGACGGAATGGTAAAATTCCAGAAGAAAGCAGGAGGAAAATCCTATGTTTCCATAGATCCGTTTGAGGCCTAAAAACCATTATACGTATAAAATATAAAACCCTTTCCGATATGGAGAGGGTTTTATTTTTTAATCTAATATCCTATAACAGCTTTTCTGCAACTTCTTGCCAAGAGTCGGCTCTTTCAAAACCATTGCTATACACATTATGCGGGGAGGTGAAAAGTAATGTTCTGCCATCAAAATTAGTTAGATTATAACTGCGATCGTCAATAAGTACATCCCCTTTTAGAATATGTTTATGGCCGCATAGTATCCTATTTTGCCAAGGAATAAAGGGGAAATGTTCATCCAACCACTCGCTTTTTTCCTCCAACGAATTGGGGAACTGCATGGCCGCTGAAGCTATATATACCTCATACTTTGCAGAAAGTTGCTTTAAAATATACTTACTGTCCTGAATCGGCATTAGATTTTTAAAAAACCCCCTACGCGTAGCATGTTTACGTATACTTTCTTGATGGGCCTCGGGGACCATTTTCCAGACCTCGGATCCCATACACGCCTCAGCGGTAAGGGATGCGTTGAATTCCGCGTTATAAATCTCGATATGTGCGCCGAAGGTGTCGGCAAGCACCTCGTCCATATCCACAAATAGTGTCATATTCCAAAATTTTATACGAAGTACTAAAAAATTGTCATGATGTGGAAATGTTTTAAAGAAAGTTACTAGTATTAATATTACGAGTAGCTTATATATCGGTGGCCTAAAAAATCTGTTATGGATAGGACATCCCTATTTTAAGATCCGTATTAACATATTCTTATTAGTCTGGACGTCAAAATTGAGGATGTTGCATTCTATCTTTGTACCCTAATGTAAAATACAATACCATGAAAATATTCAAAACCATACTAGTGCTGTCCATAATGTTGCTGGCCGCAACGGTAACGGCGCAGACCCAAAAGGATAAAAAACTTATTGAAGATGCCAAAACGGCAAAGCAGACCTTATTGAAAACAGATTCGACCCTTGAGGGTTTTTTCAACGAATCGGCCGGGTATGTAATTTTTCCCAACGTAGGTAAGGGCGGATTTATAATTGGGGGAGCTTCTGGAAATGGCGTGGTCTATGAAGGTGGAAACGCCATCGGAATGGCCGACCTTAAAAAATTGAATATCGGATTACAGGCTGGGGGTCAGGCCATTATCGAAATCATTTTTTTCGAGACTACGGTTGATCTGGATAGGTTTAAAGCGGGCAAGTTTGAATTTGCCGCGGAAGCCTCGGCGGTCGCTCTAAAATCTGGAATAGCCGTTAATGCGAAATACAAAGACGGTGTTGCCGTATTTGCACTGCCCAAAGCAGGTTTAATGGCCGATGCCTCTATCGGTGGACAAAAATTCAGTTATCACCCATTTTAGTGTATTGACGGGAAGGCCCACAAGAAAACCCTTGTTCATTGAACAAGGGTTTTGTTATTGTCTTACATCGCACCTTTAAAAGAACATTGATCAAGCCTAGTATCTATAATAGTCCGGCTTAAAGGGTCCTTTTACGGTAACCCCGATATATGATGCCTGATCTTCACGAAGTTCCGTTAGTTCAGCACCCATTCTAGACAAGTGTAATTTAGCCACTTTTTCATCTAAGTGTTTGGGGAGCATATACACCTTGTTTTCATACGCCCCATTGTTTTTCCAAAGTTCTATCTGCGCCAAAGTCTGGTTGGTAAAAGAGTTGCTCATCACAAAACTCGGATGCCCCGTGGCACAGCCCAAATTTACCAAACGTCCTTCTGCCAAGATAATAACGTCCTTGCCATCAATGGTGTACTTATCTACCTGTGGTTTTATCACATCTTTGGTATGCCCATAGTTTTCATTTAACCAGGCAATATCGATCTCATTATCGAAATGCCCGATATTACATACGATAACCTTATCGCGCATGGCTTTGAAATGTTCCGACCTGATAATGTCTTTGTTCCCTGTGGTCGTGATTACGATATCGGCATTGCCAACAACAGTCTCCAATTTTTTCACTTCAAAACCATCCATACACGCTTGAAGTGCACAAATGGGGTCTATCTCGGTGACGGTAACAATGGCCCCGGCCCCTTTGAACGAAGCTGCCGTACCTTTGCCCACATCACCATACCCGGCGACCACTATGCGCTTGCCAGCCAACATGGTATCGGTTGCCCGACGTATGGCATCCACCGCACTTTCGCGACACCCATATTTATTATCGAATTTTGATTTAGTGACCGAATCGTTAACGTTGATGGCAGGCATGGGTAAGGTTCCATTCTTGACCCTTTCGTATAAGCGATGTACCCCGGTTGTTGTTTCCTCCGAGAGGCCTTTTACGTCATTGGCAAGTTCAGGATATTGATCTAAGACCATATTGGTCAGGTCTCCACCGTCGTCCAAAATCATATTCAACGGTTGGCGATCCTCGCCAAAGAACAAAGTTTGTTCAATGCACCAATCAAATTCCTCTTCGTTCATTCCCTTCCACGCATAGACGGGAATACCGGCTGCAGCTATAGCCGCAGCGGCATGGTCTTGGGTAGAGAATATATTACAGGAACTCCATGTTACCTCTGCGCCAAGAGCCACTAGGGTTTCGATCAACACGGCCGTTTGTATCGTCATATGCAGACACCCTGCAATTCGGGCACCTTTCAGCGGTTGCTCATCCTTATATTCTTCACGAAGTGCCATAAGCCCCGGCATTTCTGCCTCGGCCAATGAAATTTCTTTTCTTCCCCAATCGGCTAGGGTTATATCCTTTACTTTATAGGGTATATATGAAACAGTTTTGGTAGCCATATCCTTTTTTCTTTTTACTTTCGTTGTTTACTATTGCTCTTTTTTTAGAAGGGCAAAGTTACGAATATCCTAAATAACAACATGCCTCTTTATAAGACAATACAGGTTAGCCCGACCATAAAAGTATATATTTGGAAGATCGAAGAAACCGAAAAGCAACTTGCAAAAGGGATTGAACTTACCGATCACTGCCAAAACCGTATGGACGGCATGAAATCCGAATTGCATCGCAAGGGCTTTTTGAGTATTCGCCATTTAATGGCAGAAGCAGGTTATGAGGATAAGGACCTTTTTTACGATGAGGTAGGTAAGCCCCATCTTCACGACGGTAAACATATCAGTATTACCCATTCACATCAATTTACAGGAATTATTGTTAGTAGTGAACTGGAGGTCGGCATCGATATTGAGATGCAACGGGATTTGATTACCCGCATAGCCCATAAATTCACCCCAACCGATGCCTATGCACATATAGCGGATAAAAAAGATCTCGTTCGAAAATATACCATCGTCTGGGGCTGTAAGGAATCGCTCTATAAGATTTATGCTACAGTCGGACTTAGTTTTTTCGATCATATCTATATCAATGATTTTGAATTTTCGGATCGCATGATTGAAGGTGAGATACATTACAAGGGAGATACCACCTTTTATACATTGAAATTTTTGGAATTTGAAGGCTTTACGTGCGTTTATGCAGTTAAGAATTAAATATTGAATTATAACCATGGAAATATCAGTTGAACTTACCTTTTCACCGCTGCAAGACGATTTTGAAAAGCATATCATCCATTTTATCAAAAAATTAAGATCATCAGGGCTAACGATTTTGGAGAATCCATTGAGTACCCAGGTCTTCGGCCCTTATGATGAGGTCATGAAGGTTTTAGGAGCTGAAATCAAAGAAGCCTTCGAACTTATGGATAAGGGACTACTCTACATGAAATTGGTTAAATCTGACAGAAGCGGATATGAACCACATTTTTGATTTCCTGTTTGGGCAATATGCCGAATACGAAACATTTCACATTGTTCTTGAAATAGTTGCCGTCATCTTTGGATTGCTTTCGGTCTGGTTTTCAAAGCAAAATAATATTCTGGTATACCCGACGGGGATGATCAGTACTTCAATATACGTTTACCTTCTTTTTCAATGGGGTTTGATCGGGGATATGATGATCAATGGGTATTATTTTATCATGAGCGTTTACGGTTGGTATATTTGGACACGAAAAGTCGATGCTACCCATTTCACACCCATTACAAAGACCACAATTAAAGAGCACAGGATTTCTGCGCTTATTTTCATTGCAACATTGATATTCGTCTTTTTCGTTTATCAAATATTCGACAAATGGACAAGCTGGACGGCATATGTAGACACCGTCACAACCGCCGTGTTCTTTGTGGGCATGTGGCTCATGGCAAAACGAAAGCTTGAAAATTGGATTTATTGGATTGTTGGCGATATTATTTCCATTCCCTTGTATTTTCATAAAGGTTTTACTTTTACCAGCCTACAGTACCTTATATTTACCATAATTGCTATTTACGGTTACCAAGCATGGAAGAAAAATTTAGACAGCAACCTACAAACATTATCAAAGTAGTCTTGTTCGGTCCCGAATCTACGGGAAAGACGACCTTGTCAGAACAATTGGCCCGGCATTACAATTCCGTTTGGGTTCCTGAATATGCCCGGGAATATCTTCAGGATAAATGGAACAATGAACGAAAAACCTGTGAACCTAAAGACTTGCTGCCTATCGCCGGGGGACAGATGGCCCTTGAAAATGATTTGGCCCAAAAGGCAACGAAGGTGCTTATTTGTGACACCGATTTATTGGAGACCAAAGTATATTCCGAAGCATACTATCTGGGGTATTGCGACCCCTTACTTGAAAAGTACGCCTTGGAAAACCAGTATGATCTTTATTTCCTGACCTATATAGACATACCATGGGAAAAGGATGATCTGAGGGACAAACCCGAGGAGCGTGAACGTATGTTCAAATATTTTAAAGATACGTTAGAGAAATATGATAGGAAATTTGTTATCTTGAAAGGGGATAAAAAAACCCGATTAAAAACCGCTGTACAACATATAGATAACCTATTGAACAAATGATCCAATTTACTCAGGAAGATATCAATCAACTGGCCGCAAAAGGCATAGAGAAAGAAAAAGTAAGAAATCAGATCCAAATTTTCAAAGAAGGTATTCCCTTTGTCAATTTGGTTGATGCCGCTATACTAGATAAAGGTATTCTTAAATTCACGGTGCGTGAAAGAAGTTCCTTGATCAATACGTTCGAAGCGGCCAAGGACCGATTATCATTGCTTAAATTTGTGCCCGCTTCAGGCGCGGCATCAAGAATGTTCAAGGCATTGTTCAATTTCCTAGTTGCCTATGATCCTAAGAAAGAGACGCTGAAAGAATATTTTGAGCGTACCAATGATTCCGATATGCTCGCTTTCAATAAGGGGTTGAAGGATTTTCCCTTTTATGGGACCGTTCAGAAAAGGATAAAGGGCAAAGCATCGAATAGTGATGAGGGGCTCTATCTTTTTGTAAAGGAAATGATGTCAGAAGACGCTTTGAACTATGGATTTTATCCTAAAGGGCTTTTACCGTTTCATGACTATGGCGACCATTCGGCCACGCCTTTTGAGGAGCATCTAAAGGAAGCATCGAACTATGCCAAAGTAGATGGTGAGGCCAACCTGCACTTTACGATTTCCGAACAACATTTAAAGATGTTCACCAAAGAGTATGGTGCGATCAATGAACGACTTTCCCAAGCGACCCAAACGGTATTCAACGTTGCTTATTCCTATCAAAAGGGTTCAACCGATACCATAGCTGTTGATGTGGAGAATAACCCGTTCCGAAATCAGGACGGTTCACTTCTTTTTAGGCCGGGAGGACATGGGGCACTCATCGAAAATCTGAACGAGGAGGAAGCTGATATTATTTTTATCAAGAATATTGACAATGTGGTCGTGCCTGCTGCCCAGGACGAACTTACCAAAAGCAAAAAAATGTTGGCAGGGTTGCTTTTGAAAGTGCAAGAGAAGGCCTTTGCCTATGCCAAAAGAATTGATGATAATAACCTGACTGCTGATAGTATGCTTGAGATCAAAGATTTTTTGGAAAAAGATCTCAATGTGCGCTTTGTTGATAATTATGCGGGGTTCAGTATTGGGAATCAAATAGAAATCTTAAAGGATAAAATAAACAGGCCTATCCGTATATGTGGTATGGTCAAAAATGAGGGAGAACCCGGAGGCGGCCCTTTTTGGATCAAGAATGACCACCACCATGTGTCATTGCAAATCATTGAATCGGCCCAAATAGACATGTCCAATCCAAAACAAGTGGATATTCTAAATAACGCGACCCATTTCAATCCCGTAGATTTGGTTTGTGGGGTTAAGGATTACAAAGGCGAAAAGTTCAACTTATTGAATTTTGTGGACCATAAGCAAGGCTTTATTACTGAAAAAACACAAGGAGGCCGTGCTTTAAAGGCCTTGGAATTGCCTGGGTTATGGAATGGTGCCATGGCATATTGGAACACAATTTTTGTAGAGGTGCCCTTAGCCACATTCAATCCCGTTAAAACAGTCAACGACTTGTTGAAACCTACGCATCAAGTTTCTTGATACAGAATGGATTTTTGACAATTGCTATAAAAGTGTATATGTATTATACACTTTTTTTTTGTTCAGATACAATTTTATACAGCCCCATCATTACCCTCATTCATTATAAATGACTGCTATTCAAGACATTATATAAAAATGAATGCCTTTTGGGTCATTGGCACTGTTTTCTCTTACCCTAAAGCAAGAATGTTTAATTAAAATATATAAAAATGAAAAAATTAGTTTTTGCTACAGCATTGGTTTTAGGTGGTTTAACAGGTAGTGTTGCCGCTTCACCTATATTCCACGATGGAATTATGGAAGAGATATTAGTACAGGATTTCACTGAAATAGCTGTTTCTGACGTGCCGGAAGCCATAACAAATGCCTTGGAAGAGGCTTATCCAGATGCAACCTTGAACAAGGCCTATAAAAACGACAACGACCAATATAAGTTGGAAGTTTCCTCTGAAGATGGTAGCACAATGGAGTTGTATGCCGATGCTGAAGGGAATTGGATAGAAATGTAAGTTAAGTTTGGTTTGAGTTGGTCATCATAAAAGCTGCCTTCGGGCAGTTTTTTGTGATACATACAATAGGATTGAACAATCAGGCAATTACTTTATAGCAACACTAACCTTTGACTATAAGGAAATCAGCGGAAAAGAATTGATTTTAAACTACGAAAAGCCCCCAAATAAGCTGTTGCCCATGGGCGTGAATTGAATTCCACAATGGGTTTTGCAGCCTATTAAAAGTGTAAATCGTTCTTTTGGTTGGTGAGGGGAGCTGCTTTGGCGGTTCCCCTTTTTTAGGATTGGTAATTGTTGCACGTTATGGTTTTATAGGGGTAAGGTTTGCCCATAATTAGCAGAATAATTCAATGTACATGAGTGTATATTGGTCAACTTTAAAAAAGGAAGAAGTATGAAGAAATTAATTTTAATAGCGGTTTTATTCTTTACGGGTTTAACCATTTTTGCGCAAAATAAGGAAGCTATATATACTGAATCCACGGAAAAAGTCCGTTTACAGGACGATTTCAAGGAAATAGCTCTAAATGAGCTGCCCCAAGCGATAAAGGCATCGGTAAGTAAATTCTACCCCACGGCCAGTATTGAAAAAGTCTTTTTAAGTGAAGCGGGTCAGTACAAGTTGGAAATGTCCTTAAAAAATGGCACGAAAGGTACCTTATTCGCTGATGTTGATGGAAATTGGTTAAAAATTTAGACACATCGGGTATTATTTTTGTTCGTTGGGTTGGTCGGAAAAAGGGTAGCACTTCGCTACCCTTTTTCAGTAAAAGAGCAGGGGAAGCGCTTTGATAATTGATGCCATAGGACTATAGGTTTATGATAATTTTAAATAAGTTAAAGCTTACTTATGTTAATTTTACGTACATACCTATAATGCCCAATGCTATGCCTAAAATCTTGATTATCGAGGATGATACCTCCTTTGCCCAAATGCTACAAAAGTTTTTGGAGAGGAAAGGGTATACGGTTGAAACCAGTTTTACCGCCTTGGATGGGAAAAGGAAATTAAAACAAACGGAGTTTGACCTGGTATTGACCGACCTCAGATTGCCCGACCAGGATGGTATAGAACTGATTGTGGAAATACAGGGCAAGATACCGATAATCGTAATGACGGGATATGCGGAAGTGCGCACAGCGGTAAAGGCCATGAAAAAAGGAGCCTACGATTACATTGCAAAACCGTTTACCCCTGATGAGGTTTTAGACCTCATTGATGCAGCCCTTGACCCCAGGCCGAAATTAGGATTAACAGTCAGGGAAAACTCGGAAAGTGAAAGTAATTCTGAACATAATGAATCGACCCCCAAAGAAACCAAAGGTCTAAATTTAGTCAGTGACGCCTCCAAGAAATTGGACGAATACATAAATCTTGTTGCCCCGACCGATTTGTCCGTGTTGATCATAGGGGATAGTGGCACGGGAAAGGAAGTTACGGCCAAGGCCATACACGAACGCAGTAAAAGAAAGGACCATCCTTTTATTGCTGTAGATTGTGGGGCAATCCCAAGGGAGTTGGCTTCCAGTGAATTCTTTGGGCATTTAAAGGGTAGTTTTACGGGGGCGATTGATGATAAAGAGGGTACTTTTGAAGCTGCCAATGGAGGAACGCTTTTCTTGGATGAGGTGGGAAATTTACCTTACGATAATCAAATGCAATTGCTTAGGGCGTTACAGGAACGTAAAATAAAACGTGTAGGGAGCACCAAGGAAATCAATGTTGATGTTCGGATAATAACAGCCACCAATGAAGATTTGAAAGCAGCGGTAAAGCAGGGGACTTTTCGTGAGGACCTATACCATAGACTCAATGAGTTTTCCCTTCAGATACCATCCTTGGTCGATAGACATGGTGATTTGGCCCTTTTTGCCGAATATTTTCTGGAAATTTCCAATCGGCAATTGAACAAAGAAATAGTTGGATTTAGTAAAGAGGTCCAGGATGTTTTTGAAACTTATAATTGGCCAGGGAATATAAGGGAACTGCAAAATGTGATACGACGTGCCGTTCTATTGACCGAAAAGGGGGAAATCACTGTTGATTCTTTGCCCGTGGAAATTTGTAATCCGGCAAATACGAACGAAGTCCATGGAAGTATTTCCAAATCCGATTTTGAAAAAGACCAGATTATGAAGGCCTTAAAACGCACCAATTATAATAAGTCCAAAGCTGCCAAGATTCTTCAGGTCACAAGAAAGACACTGTACAACAGAATCAGTCAATATAATTTGGATGTTTGATTTCGCGTTTTTTTAGTGCCCTTAGTAGTTTGTCCACATTGAATTGCAAGGTTTCGTGTGTTTTTTTCAGATCAACCGAATCCGCTTTGGAAATTTCCAAATCTTCCAGTAAAATCACACAAGCCTTCACCTTTAATTGCCTGAACATAGGTAACATTCTGTGTGCTACCTTTTGTGTTTCGATAAAATCCCTTTGTTCTGCTACGGTTTTAAGTTGCTGCATATTATCTCGCGTGTCGGTCATGAACGTTTGTAATACTTCGTTTAAGGATTTTTCATCTTCACCTAAGAAGGAAATAAGTGTTTTTAAACAATAGGGGCTATTTAGTGCTTCCGTATCCAGGGAAATGGGTGGCATGGTATTTTGGACATTTTTATTTCCGCTTTGTATGGATCGTAACGTTTTTAGTAGCTCGGTTTTCGAAAATGGTTTTTGTAGTATCCTATGAAAACCGTGTGATAGGGAAAGCTGTTCTGTCAAGTCCCTTCTTCCGGTCATGGCGATGATTGGTTGGTTGGTATAGTGCCCATATTCCCCAGTTTTTAACTTGGCTAGAACCTCGAATCCGGTAATGGCCGGCATTTCAATATCGGTCAGTACCACATCATAAGCTAATCCTGTTTTTGGCACATCGTTAAAATCGGTATACAGAACGGGTTCAAAATGTTCCGATTTCAGCATTTCACCCACCATTTGTATAAAGGATGTATCATCATCCAAAATCAGTATTCTAAATCCGTTTTCTAAGCCGGCTCTTTGTGATACGGTATTCGAATTTATTTGTATAGGTTCAAATTCAACCGGAAGTTCTACGGTAAAGGTACTGCCGGAGCCTACGGTGCTTTCTAGTGTCAAATTCCCGCCTAATAGCTCCAAAAGCTTTTTGGAAATGGTGAGGCCCAACCCATATCCACCATATTTTTTTTCGGTAGTGTCTTCGGCTTGGGTAAATTCCTTAAAGATCAATTGCTGTTTTTCCTTGCCGATTCCGATGCCTGTATCCTTGATTCGTATTCGGATCAAGTCTCCAAAAGTTGATTTTTTGACCCAATCTGCTTCAACGGTAATACTCCCTTCATGTGTAAATTTATAGGCATTGCCCAAAAGATTGGTTATGATCTGGCGTAGCCGAAAAGGATCCCCAACTATATTCTGGTCCAAAGCAGGATCGATACGCGTGTTTAAGGAAAGGTCCTTGTGTTTGTATTGGGCGGCAAGATCCTCGGCGGTTTCAGTTAATAATTGGGATAAGTTAAAGGGAACTTTTTCGATGTTCATCTTGCCAGCCTCAAGTCTAGAGAAATCCAATAGATCGTTCACCAGGTTATTCACATAGGTGGAAGCGGATTTTATATGGTCGAAGTATTCGATCTGCTTATCGGTCAGACCGGATTTTTCTATGATTTCCGAATATCCAGAAATGGTATTCAATGGTGTTCTAAGGTCATGGCTCACGGTTGTGATGAGCTGCTCCCTACTTTGCAATAACGATTCGGAATATTTTTTTTCCTTTTCCAGCTTTTGCCGGTAAAGATTGGCTTTCCAAAAGTCGCGATTAATGATAAAGGTGAATATGCCAACAACGAAAAAACCGAGTATGGCAGCTATTCCCGCAAGGTGAATACTCCGTTTTAACGCAGCTTCCCTGTTAATGTTATCATTGATACTACGCAGAAAAACCTCTTTTTCGAAGGAAGAAATAATATTGCGCAATTGTTGGGTAAGCTCTAGATCCGTTTTGTTTATTTTCAATTCTTGTTGGGCAACGGTATTTTCATTGGTAAGGTTGTCTTCCTCAACTTCTTTCAATAAGGCCTTTGAAACCTGTAAAACCGAATCCACTTTCTTTGCCCTATCTATATCGGCCTCCTTTGATGGGATATTCTCATTTAAATAACGAGCTACCTTGTGTATAGTTTCTTGGGCTTTGGGCGATAGTTCACTGAGGTTTGGGGCTAAGCTTTCGGCCGTAATAATACCCAGGGAAGCCTCCATTTTATCGAACTCATTCAATGCATTGGCGATTGATTTACTGGTTTGGTTTTTAGCTTTTAGTAACCTAAGGGCATTATTGTTGGTCACCTTTTTTTGCAATAAGAGCGATAAACTGTCCAATAACTGGGTTTGGTAATTGCTATCGGACAGATTTTTTAGGGTTTCAATGTCGTTGTAAATAGAATCGATTTTTTCTGAATAGGTAATGAAGTTTTTCTTTTCACGGGATTGTAGGACTAATTTGGATAGGTTTTCGGCCTCGTATAATTTGGTAAGGAACGCACTGGTCTTCATCAGTTTGTTATCATTTTCTTCGGTAGACTCCGTAGCGATATAATCCTGAATCTCAGAAAAAATATAGAACGATGCCGTAATGGCCAGGACTATTAAAAGTAGATAACTGAGAACTATTTTTATGGTAAACTTGTTCTTGGATTTGTCCATGGTCTGTTGTTGATATTTTAGATACGTATATAACGTCTTAAGGAGTTCAAAAAAAGTGTTAATATAGTCTCGATTGCCGTCGAGTCACGCCTTATAATGATTCTACTTTTTTCTATGAAAGATCAAAAGGCTGTGGTACCTTTGCAGTATCTCAAAGGGGTGCTAAAACCTCGAACTTGTTATGGATAGTCCAAGAAAAAAGTTCGGGAAAAGCTGAGATTACACCCAACGAACCTGGACAGGTAATGCTGTCAAGGGAGGCAAAGATTGCCATTTGGATTATCGTACGTTTCCATGGGAAACAAAAATCAATTTTAACCAAGAATAACGCCCCTTTTATTCGTAATAAAACTATTACGAATGAAACTGCTCTATTCAATTTCAAATTTCGCCCGTGCGAATTCTCTCTGGGGTTCAAGGCAATCGATCAAACATCACAATAATAATTACCGTAACGCTTTAACGGTCACTTTGGGCTGTTTGGTTATAGGGCTTTCGGCCCAAGAAACCCAAACCGATTCTTTGGAAGGCAAAAAAATAGCCCTGGATGAGGTGTTCGTTTCTGCAATCAGGGCAACCAAGCAATCTCCGGTCACCTTTTCCAATCTTACCAAAGCGCAATTGAGACCAAGAAATCTTGGACAGGATATACCCGTGTTACTGAATTTCATGCCTGCTGTGGTCACCACTTCCGATGCTGGGGCGGGGATAGGTTATACCGGTATCAGGGTGCGCGGCAGTGATGCCACAAGAGTTAATGTAACGATAAACGGGATTCCTTATAACGATTCAGAGTCACACGGTACCTTTTGGGTGAATATGCCCGATTTTGCCTCTTCCACAGAAAGCTTGCAATTGCAGCGCGGTGTCGGTACATCAACCAATGGGGCAGGGGCTTTTGGGGCAAGTCTTAATATTGCCACAGACGGATTGTCAGAAGAAGCTTATGGACGAATCTCATCATCGATAGGCAGCTATAATACGTTGCGAAATAATCTGAAATTCAGTACGGGACTAATGCATGATCAGTTGGAGATTTCAGGGCGATTGTCCAGAATCACCTCCGACGGGTATATAGATAGGGCTTCATCAGCATTGGATTCCTACTTTTTACAGGGAGCGTTTAAAAATGACCAAACCCTGCTGAAGGCTGTGCTTTTCGGGGGACATGAAATCACCTATCAGGCATGGTATGGAATTGATGCAGAAACATTGAAAAACGATCGAACCTTCAACCCCTCCGGAATTTATACTGATGAGGATGGCAATACAAAGTTTTACGATAACGAAGTTGATGATTACAAACAAAACCACGCCCAGCTCCTATGGAACCAAAAATTGAACGGGTATTGGAACACCAATCTGGCATTGCATTATACCAAAGGACGAGGATTTTTTGAGCAATTTAAAGAGGATGATGATTTTGAGACCTACGGTTTCGCGCCTTTGGTAGTCAATGGGGAAGAGGTGAACACTACGGATTTAGTTCGTAGAAGGTGGTTGGATAATGATTTCTTTGGTACCGTTTTTTCAGCCAATTATAAAAAGGAGAATCTCGATTTGATTTTAGGTGGCGGGTGGAATTCCTATGAAGGCAAACACTTTGGGGAAGTGATTTGGGCAGCATATGCGCCCAACAGTTTTATCAGGGATCGGTATTATGATGATGCTTCGAAAAAGACCGATCTTAATGTTTTCGCCAAGGTCAATTACAGCTTGAATGACCATTGGAGTCTTTTCGGGGATCTTCAATATAGAACGGTGGGCTACGAGGCCAATGGTGAAGACACCGGATTAGTAGATGATACCTTTGATTTTTTCAATCCAAAGTTTGGGGCAACCTATGATCTGAACCCAAATAATAATTTTTACCTATCCTTTGCAGTGGCAAATCGGGAGCCCAATAGAAATGACTATGAAAATGGAAGTCCGAAACCCGAGCGACTGAATGATTTGGAGCTGGGTTGGCGGTATGTTTCATCGGAGCTACAGGTCAATACGAATGTATATTATATGAATTACAAGGATCAATTGGTGCTTACCGGTGAATTGAATGATGTAGGGGCCCCATTACGGGCCAATGTCGGGGACAGCTATCGTTTTGGGCTGGAGATCGATGCACAAATTGCTTTGGGCGATAAGTTTGCACTAAGTCCAAATGTGGCCATAAGTACTAATAAGAACAAGGGCTTCGTTTTTCAGCGTGATGGGGTACTGGCGAATTTGGGGGATACCCATATTGCCTTTTCGCCCGATTTGATTATTGGCAACAGTTTCTCATACACGCCCAACGAGAAAATTCAATTAGCCTTGTTGAGCAAATATGTAGGCAAACAATATATGGGCAATATCGATGCCAAGGGATCTATTTTGGACGCCTATTCCCAAACCGATTTCAATGCGCAATTTGAGATAGAAACCAACACCTTTATCAAACGGTTGACACTTTCCTTATTGGTGAACAATATTTTCAATGCCGAATATGTTTCAAATGGTTATTTCTTTACTTATGATGACGATTGGACGTCTCCTGGACAGATAACGACTATAGAAGGGGCTGGGTATTATCCACAGGCAGGCACGAATTTTTTACTGGGTGCCACATTGAATTTATGAATTGATTCCTAGCATTGGTTTAAGAAGGAAAGATAGGTCTAAAATGAACGTACTCCCTGTTTTGTACCATGTTTGATTATTAGTAGCTTTATGGTATAATAAACCAATCGTATGGATGTTGGATTCGGAATTTGGCACATCTTGATTTTAGCCATCATAGCTGTATTGGCCATCTTGCCTGTAGTTGCCATTATCGATATATTTAAAGGGGAGTTTAAAGGAACCTATGATAAATGGATTTGGATAGCGGTCGTATTGCTATTGAATCCGTTGGGTACTTTGCTTTATTTTTTGATTGGAAAAGATCAGAAAGTGGTGGAAAATGAATCCCAAATTACAAATCAAGATCTATAAATCAGTCGTTATAAATGAAGAATAACAATAAAGTTAGATGGGGCATACTAGGTTGTGGTTCGGTAACCGAACTGAAAAGCGGGCCGGCCTATCAAAATACCGAGGGGTTTGAGGTGGTGGCCGTTATGCGCCGCAATAAGGAAAAAGCCGCAGATTATGCGAAACGGCATAAAGTACCTAAGTTTTACACCAATGCGGAGGACTTGATAGCGGATAGGGAGGTTGATGCGGTCTATATTGCCACTCCCCCTGATTCCCATAAATACTATGCGCTAAAAGTGGCCGAAGCGGGTAAACCCTGTTGTGTCGAAAAACCAATGGCACCTAATTATCTCGATAGTCTTGAAATACAGAAGGCCTTCAGTGATAAGAACCTGCCTTTGTTCATAGCCTATTACAGGCGTTCATTACCCCGATTTCTTCAAATAAAGCAATGGTTGGATGAAGGTGCTATTGGCGAGGTCCGCCATATTCGATGGCATCTGTCCAAACCGCCCCATGATTTGGATTTGAGTGGGGCGGACAATTGGAGGACGAACGCGAACATTGCACCTGGCGGCTATTTCGATGATTTGGCAAGCCATGGGATCGATCTCTTTGTTTTTTTATTGGGGGAAATAAAGGAAGCCAATGGTATTACCACCAATCAAATGGGGTTGTACAGCGCGAAAGACTCTATTTTAGGGCAATGGTTACATATGAACGGCATAACTGGTTCTGGAAGCTGGAATTTTGGTTGTCATCAACGGGAGGACAAAGTCGAGATTTATGGAAGCCAAGGAAAAATCATGTTTTCTGTTTTTGATGAAGCTCCGATTATCCTAATTAACGATCAGGGCGAACAGAAACTTGAAATCGAGAACCCGAAACATATTCAAAAGTTCCATGTGGCGAACATCAAGGAGCACTTATTGGGTAAAGGCTTGCATCCTTCTTTGGGAGCATCAGGTCTGCATACCAGTTGGGTGATGGATCGGATTTTGGGTACGCTATAAAACCCGTTACCACATATGGTGCACATGCTTCCTAAGCAGGCGGTCGTAAATGGCATCCACCGCTTTGTTTTCCTTGTCGGTCAGGGGAGACATAGCAATCGCAGTAATATTCGATAGTAGGTGTTCTACCTTTGATGCCCCTGGGATTATGCATCCTACCTCAGGATG
>NZ_JBATHS010000296.1:0-1690 GCF_049667165.1 Maribacter sp. | reverse complement strand
ATTGATACCGCTCATGGTCATACCAAGGGTGTGGTCGACATACTGAAGCAAATAAAAAAGAAATTCCCAGAGCTTGATGTCATTGTAGGTAATATCGCCACAGCGGAAGCCGCCAAGTATTTGGTAGCCGCAGGGGCCGATGCCGTAAAAGTTGGGATCGGACCGGGCTCGATTTGTACGACTCGAGTGGTCGCAGGGGTAGGTTTTCCCCAATTTTCTGCGGTTTTGGAAGTTGCAGCGGCAATCGAGGGCAGCGGTGTTCCCGTTATAGCCGATGGTGGAATCCGTTATACTGGTGATATTCCCAAGGCCATAGCAGCGGGAGCCGATACCGTTATGTTGGGTTCTTTATTGGCGGGTACGAAAGAATCCCCCGGGGAAACCATTATCTACGAAGGAAGAAAGTTTAAATCGTATCGCGGCATGGGTTCCGTAGAGGCCATGAACAAGGGGTCTAAAGACCGTTATTTTCAAGACGTGGAGGATGATATCAAAAAATTGGTGCCAGAGGGTATCGTTGGTAGAGTGCCTTATAAGGGGGAGCTCTATGAGAGCATCCACCAATTTGTCGGGGGTCTTCGTGCCGGAATGGGCTACTGTGGTGCAAAGGATATTGAGGCCTTAAAGGAAAACGGACGATTTATTAAGATAACTGCTAGTGGGATAAACGAAAGCCATCCCCATAATGTGACCATTACAAAAGAATCACCGAATTATAGTAGGTAACGTATTTCTTTTTATACTATGTACATATAAATTGTAAATTGAGTAACTAATTTATTGTGCTATGGTTCAGAAACTTATCATTTTTGTTGTGTTTATCTTTTTGGGTTTTTCAACTTATTCCCAAGATTCCTCATTCTGGTTTGGTTATTATCAAGAAGATGCCGGAAACAATCCAGAGGATCCCACTATTGGGATGGTGTACTTGCACCTACCCGGTAATGGACAGTTCACAGGTGAGCTTATTTTCAGTTATCAAGGGTGTACCGGGGGTATGCAAAGTGGCAGGGTTTCTGGCCAAGTGACCGGCCCATCGATTATGGGTAATTGGAGTGGAAGCGTGGATGGTGTTGGTGTGGGTGGAAGCTATACGGGAACACTTGGTGCAGATCAGAAGCACTATACAGGAACGTATACCAATTCTGCGGGCAAGCAAAAAATCGAATGTGAAGGGTTAAGATACTTCGTAGCCGCGAAGGGGACATGGCAGGTGTATGGTTCCAGAACTTCTACGGATATGGAGATAGAGGTCTCCAATGAACCGGAAAATGATGTTCCTTTTTTTAGCTGGACCGATTACGATGATTTAGATTATTATCGATTTGTGGTTATAGATATGGAATGTCTTGAGGAAGAACAGGACCTTGAAAAATGTATGATGTGGAATGGGGAATATGTATTTTCCCAAGTAGCCTATGGAGAGGAATACGCCGAATTACCACAAGCAAAACGATTGGTAAAAGGAAAGTCCTACTTGATACACGTACTTGCTTTTGACGAAGACCAAAAAGTCATGGGGTCCGCCACTAAAGAGTTTACCTTTTAAAATTATTTTCCCGCGCCACTATAGGTCTCCCAATCTTTTTCCAAATAAATATTGTCCCCAAAATATCGGGCTATATTCAAAAAGGGTTTCGGTTTTTGATAACCGGGAACAGGGGATAGCATGTTCATCTTTTCATCGAGA
>NZ_JBATHS010000295.1:0-7553 GCF_049667165.1 Maribacter sp. | reverse complement strand
AGAAAAAGATAATCCTCTCCCCCCATGACGTACAACGTGGGTATTTTTGTATCTACTGCCCTGAAAACCCGAAGTAACGGATTTATTTCCGAGGTCAGTTTAAACCATCTGGTAAATTCCTGCTGGTAGAGTTTCTTTGCTTCCCGAACAAACAAGAGTCTGGATTCCTTATGGTTTCTATGGGGCATTATTATAAATGCGAAAAACTTATATAACCATAGGTACGGGACAATGGATTGGAACATAAGTCCTAATCGCATTAAAATCTGTGAACGAAAATCAAGTTTCATTATGGCACCGCCCATGACCATACTAGTTACCCTATGCGGATATTTCTCCGCAAGGTTCCGTATGAGAATCGTCCCTAATGATATACCTATAAAATGTGATTTTTCAATTTTCAAATGGTCGATTACCTCAACGATATCCTCCGTGATCGAATCAAAGGTATATTTGTCGTTAAAGGCGTCTTTTAAGCTAGGCTTGGAATTTCCATGCCCTCTGAGATCCAACAACAATACATTGAAATGCTTTTTGAATTCACGCACTTGCTTATACCAAATGGAAGAGCTTCCCCCTGCGCCATGGACAAAGGTTACCCATGTGGTTGATTCTTGATGTTCGTATGTGTAGTAACTTAACAATGGTGTTCTCGGTGCGTCCTTGTTTAGCAATCGTGCAATGTATTAAAACTTTTTATAGTGCAAATGATTTATAGTTTTTTTTAACAACGATTTCCCTATGTTTTTATGAACATTGTAATGTAATTGTTAATAAATGGACAAAATACCTGAATATTAGTTGAATATCATGTTTGAGAACGTCTAAAATGATAATTCGCGCGTATATTTGATATAACACTTCAGTACTATGGAAAAGCAATATTGTAAAGTCGGATCAGTTACTCCAATAACCTCTGGAAGTCAAGCTATATCGATATTGGAATACCAGTATCAGCGCTTTATGGAAAAAGCCTCAAGCATAAAATATGCGAACACTACCTTAGGTGAGTTTTTTGAGTACAAAGCCAAAAAAATAGAGAAAACCTTAGAAGGCCTGGTTTAATCTATAAATTGTCAAAAGCTATAAGCTCAGCTTTCATTTGGAGTTGCAACTCTTCTGCTTTTTCGGCAGCCTTCAAGGCAAAATCCTGGTTTTTTGAGGCATAAATGATTCCTCTTGAGGAATTCACCAGCAGTCCAATGTCATGGTTCATTCCATAATGGCATACTTCCTTTAAACTTCCGCCTTGAGCCCCCACTCCGGGAACCAGCAAAAAACCATGCGGAATGATCTTACGAATATCCCCGAGATAGCTGGCCTTCGTCGCACCCACTACATACATTAAATTATGGGCGTTTTTATAGGTCAGGGAAGTTTTAAGGACTTTCTCGTACAACGCATCCCCATTAACGCTTAGGGTCTGAAAATCATAGGCTCCCTCATTGGATGTAAGTGCCAATAATATCGTATGCTTATTCTCAAAGGCCAAAAATGGCTCTACGGAATCCTTGCCCATATACGGCGCTATGGTAACGGAATCAAAACCCAATTCCTCAAAAAATGCCTTGGCATAACGTGTTGATGTGTTACCGATATCCCCCCTTTTGGCATCGGCAATGGTAAATATTTCCGGATGGTTCTTATTCAGGTATGCAATGGTTTTCTCCAAAGCCTGCCACCCCTTAATACCATACGCTTCATAAAAAGCCGTATTGGGCTTATAGGCCACACATAAATGGTGGGTAGCATCGATTATTGCTTTATTAAACGCAAATAATGGATCTTCCTCTCGTAACAGATGGGGAGGTATTTTTTCCAGATCGGTATCCAAACCGATACAAAGAAAGGATTGTTTTTTGCGGATTTGTGCGATTAATTGTTGCGTAGTCATAAACCTATTGGTTCCTTTCGCGCCCACCAGCCTCAGACAAGGTTGTAGAGCGGTTATAATTAATACGATGTCCTTGAAGTTCTCGACTGCGCTCGAACGGACAAACGTTTGCCATTTCTAAAAAATCTCCGAGGCTTCTTTTAGTTTCTCGGTATTGTCAACCAAGCTCAACTCATCAATGATTTTTTGAATATCACCATTGATGATATTCTGCAGATCATAAAGTGTCAACCCTATACGATGGTCCGTTACGCGACCCTGGGCGTAATTATAGGTCCTGATCTTTGCCGATCGGTCCCCACTACTTACCTGTGAATTTCTCTTGGCCGCATCTTCTTCCTGTTTCTTGGCCAACTCCATATCATATAATCGCGAACGCAATACCTTAAAGGCCTTTTCCTTGTTCTTATGCTGTGATTTCTGGTCTTGGCATTGGGCCACCAAACCCGTTGGAATATGGGTAAGCCGAACGGCCGAATAGGTGGTGTTTACCGATTGCCCTCCCGGACCTGATGAACAAAAGAAATCGATACGTACATCCTTCGGATCTATCTGCACATCAAAATCCTCGGCTTCGGGCAAGACCATCACCGTAGCTGCACTTGTATGTACACGGCCCTGCGTTTCTGTTTGTGGTACCCGTTGAACCCGATGTACCCCGGCTTCAAACTTCAAAGTACCGTAAACATCCTCCCCAGAGACCTCAAACTGTATTTCCTTATAGCCACCACTGGTACCTTCACTCAAGTCGATGACATTGGTTTTCCAACCCCTATTCTCACAGTATTTGGTGTACATTCTAAATAGGTCACCGGCAAAAATACTGGCCTCGTCCCCACCGGTACCTGCGCGTATCTCGACAACGACATCCTTGGCATCCTCGGGATCCTTGGGTATCAACATTAATTTTATCTCCTCTTCCAACGGGGGCAAGCCTCCTTTGGCCTCTTCCAATTGCATTTTGGCCATTTCCAACATTTCGGCGTCGCTACCATCGGCAATGATCTCTTCGGCTTCCTGGATATTGTTTGTAAGCTCAATATATGCATCGCGTTTGGCCACAAGTTTTTTGAGGTCCTTATATTCCTTGGTGAGCTGCACATACCTTTTTTGGTCGGCAATCACGTCAGGCTGTATGATCAGGTCTGCAACCTCATCAAATCGCTGTTTAACTATATTTAATTTATCTATCATGGTCTTTCCTCTAATCGACTACGAATTTACAATAAATTTGTACATAAGAAGTATTGCCACTTTTACCAAAGCGCATTCATTTATAAATAAACATACGGTATCTATGATGGTTACGAAAATGGCAACTTTTTGTATCAATCCCCTATAAAGGTAGTTCCCAAGCTGAAAATATAGGAGGACAGTCCATCGCTACGATCATATTTATTGAATCGAAAATCAATGGTCTTCAGCCCGAACATCAAAACCTTGGCACTGGTAAAGATATCCTTGTAACGCAACCCTATCCCATATTGATGGGAATTGAATGCGGAAAGATCATAATCAGAGGAATAGTACCCAAGGCTGGAAACAGCGGCCTCCTTTGCGTAGAAATAATCCGCTGCTGTTTGCTTATAATAGCGATAGTTAGGATACAGCGTAAATTTATCACTCAATTTAACCGGGATCTCCAAACTGGCGGTATGGGCTGTGATTCCCCAATCATCGGCATAATATCTGTAGTAACTACGCAGTACGATCAAATCGTTCAAATAATAATTCAACCGGGCACCTATCGGGATCTTAAATCGATTATCCGGTAGTTGCTCTACCCCATCGGCCAATTGAAAGTCCTCGATAAAAAAATCGTTGACATCCCCAAAATAGACCCTTTGATGAGGGGTACTCAATAATCCTTTTTGAGACACCAAATCCATAAAGATGGAACCTTGCATTCGTTTCCCCAAAATTTGGGAAAAACTTAGCGAAAGGGAATACGAATTTCTTGTTTCATCATTGAAAGCCGTGAAACCCGGATTGTAGGTGCCATTTCCCATTATTCGGGTATCAAAGAAACCGTCCCGCAATTCTATAGGGTATTGGGGGTTCCATTTGTCTAAAAAAACCTGAAAACTCGCTGCCACTTGCGTATTCCTTTCATTGAACAACCGGGTATACCCACCTCCAAAACCTACCGAAAAATAATCATATTCTGAGGAAACATAGGCTTGTGCCGAGTATACCGAGTTCCGGTCTTCCGAACTATGTTCATATGTCGGATTGAAATGCACCAAGGCATCACTTTGGGAAGCTCCGGAGGAGGCACTGAACGGACTTGCCGTCCTACTTCTTTTATCAAAGGGATCTATGTTACTTGAAGAGGCCGAGGAATAGGCCGATATCCCCACATCGACCGTTAGGACATCATCAGGATTCAAGGGCATTTTAACCACAATACTGGATGTGGCATCGGTTAATTCTTCGGTACCCTCTCCTCCCGTTACCGCAGCATTTTGGCCATCTTGGTTGTAATAACTGAACAACAGATCTATTTCCGCGGTTTCCAAAACCCGCTTTTGATAGCTATTGGTGTTATCGTCTTGGGCAAAACCCCAATTAAACAGCAATAAGAAAAATAAAATACTAAGTTTATTCAAAGAAATATGTGTTATTTTATAATGTTTTTTCAAGATCCTGACGGTACCGTCAGGATAAGTTCAACTTGCGAATCCAAATTTTTTAAAAAGAAAATTTGGATTCGATTTATATTAAAATTTCTTTTAAATGATTAAAAGACCCCTCCTATTGTCGGGGTAAATTCAACCAACTATTTCAACCAATCCGTAAGTCGGTTTGTTGAAATAGGGTTTTTATTTAATTACATCCGCACCCACCTCCGGATTTACCCCCATTGGCACCTGCGGCGGCCTCCCGATAAACCTGAAAGTTCGTCTCAAAACGCTCTGCACCTTTGGCGCTCAAAACCATCTCCTCATCATTTAGATACACCTTATCGTACTCTTTCACTACGACGCAGGACGAGGATAATAGCGCAAAAACCAGCAAAGGGAACCATTTTTTCATAGTATGAAATTAAGGATTATTATCGAATAGTATACCACTGCTTTTATGTATTTTATTATTCGAATCGACCAAAATCACCTCGGTACCCCCGAGTTGGTTGATCAGCGATAAACCGGCCTCCTTGCCCATTATAAAAACAGCGGTTGCCAAGGCATCACAGAGTTCCGCACTTTTGGCAAAGACCGAAACACTGTTTACCCCTTGCGAAGGATATCCTGTTCTGGGATCGATGATATGGGTGTACTTCTTACCATCGAAAATGACGAATTTCTCATAATTTCCGGAAGTAGCCACGGAGGATTCAACAATCGGCAACCATGAAAATATCTTATCCTTGCTTAACGGATTGGCAATACCGATCAACCATTTTTCACCACTGGCTTTCGTTCCCCAGGTGGTCAAGTCCCCTGAGGCATTGATTATTCCGGCGACCACTTGTTTTGAAACCAATAATTCCTTGGCCTTATCGGCAGCATAGCCTTTACCGACGGCCCCAAAGGAAATCTTCATTCCCTTTTCCATTAGAAAAACAGTACGATTGGCTGGATCTAGAACTATCTTTTCATATCCAACTTTTGATACAGAATTGTTTATTTCTTCAGCAGTCGGCATATAATCCATACTGCCATCAAACTTCCAGATTTTATCCATCGAAGCAAAGGAAATATCAAAAGCACCATCAGTAATTTCAGATATCTTTTTGGTTCTTTCAATCAAATTAAAAAGTTCCAAACTTATCTTCACAGGTCGTATGCCCGCATTCTTATTGACCGACGATGTTTCAGATTCCGGATCCCAAGAAGATATCAACTTTTCTATACGGGTAATTTCGGCAACGGCTTCGTCGATATTGATATAACCGATTTCTTCATTCGCCGCGACCACGGTGATATCGAAACGGCTACCCATTAACTTTTGGGTCCTATGGACAGTTACATACTTGCGTTCTTGTCCAAATCCTGCCATGACGAAGAAGACAATAAACAGGGGGACAAGTTTTCTCACTTTATAAATGAGTTTAAAAGTGAAATGTAGTCATTTGGGCTAATTTTTTTAAATCCCGTGGTCCCCAAAACTTGTTCTTCTGAATTCAAAACCACGATCAGGGGAAAGAAGCCTTTGGGATTATACGCTTTGGCCAATTCGGCATTCCCATCCGCGATTTCGGTTGGCAATTGATTGTTTTTTTTCCTTGGGAAATCGGCTTTGTACAGTACATAATTTTCCTTGGAATAGTCCATAAATTCCTGTGATTGCCAAATATTTCTTTCGAGCATGATACAAGGCGCACACCAATCTGACCCTGCAAAAACCAGGATGATGGGCTTGTTCTCAGTAGCGGACACAGACAACGCATCGGAAAAAGTAGCATGCCAATCCTGGGCAGAAGCGAAAATCGAACCTGCCATAAATACCATAAAGATCAACTTTTTCAAAATAAATTTTTTTAAGGTTTCACCAAACTATTCAAAAACCCGGAGCAAATCGCCAGTGAGCTCGGTATTGTAAACTTTTAATTGTTTGGCGGTTTTACTGTCCACTTGGTTCAATGGCGTGCCATCAAGGTCAAAACGCGAACCATGTACATCACAGTAGAAAATTCCCCCATCAATCGATTCATATCGCACTTGGTCGTACGATTCATGGCTGCATACCTGGGTTGCCGCCACAAAATTACCGCTCAAGTCCTTGACCACAACGACTAAATTCTTTAAAATAAAACTCCCATTGTTGGCCAATTTCTGGCCTTCAGCGGAGTTCAAGTCAATTGTAAAATCGATACCCGTGGGTTGCTCTACCTTGTCCCCATCCACATCATCCTTTGAACATCCTTGCAAACAGGGAAACGTAAGTGCAAAGGCCGCACCTGCCCCTAAACTTCTAAGAAAATCCTTTCGTTCCATAGCATTGGTTTATTATAGACAACGTGGTATTCCGGCTAATCGTATACCCAAAACAACAAAGTCGTTTATCTACAAAATGAGCGATCGAAATACAGCATGGTTTACTTTGGAATGGCGCGTAAAACAAGCCACTTCAATTTCGATATACTACGCATATTCAAAGGTGCCGAATTCGCTTTTTATGGTAAGTTTTTTAGAGGCTGCATCCTCTACCCTGCCCACAATCTTGGCATCGACCCCAAAACTTTTCGAAATATGAATCAAATCCTGTGCCACGGTTGCGTTCGTATAAATTTCCATGCGATGCCCACAATTGAAAACCTGGTACATTTCGCGCCAATCGGTACCTGATTGGTCCTGGATCAATTTGAATAAGGGCGGTATGGAAAATAGATTGTCCTTTATAATATGAAGATTATCTATAAAATGAAGGATCTTGGTTTGTGCGCCACCACTGCAGGGCACCATGCCGTGAATATCCGTTGCATTGTACTTCGCTAAGATCTTCTTTACGATCGGTGCATAGGTACGGGTAGGTGACAACACCAATTTACCCGCATCGATAGGGGAATCCTTGACCTTATCCGTTAACCGAATATTGCCGGAATATACCAGATCGACAGGCACAGCCGCATCAAAACTTTCTGGGTATTTTTCAGCCAGATATTTGGAAAAGACATCGTGCCTTGCAGAGGTCAATCCATTACTACCCATACCCC
>NZ_JBATHS010000294.1:0-23378 GCF_049667165.1 Maribacter sp. | reverse complement strand
GGACTTCACTTCCATATACCCATTTAAAAATCGTTTTTTGGTAATCACACCCGCAGTGGTTACGGGCATAGGTTCACCTTTGTATTCTCCATACTTAGCAGCACCCATGTTACCATCCGTATAGGTTTCCTGAATAAATTCATATTCGGGTTCCCATGCGGTCCTGAGTTTTAGTTTGCCATTTTCAACACGCACATTGTGTGGTACAAATTGAGAAGGTGCCCGACCTTTCCAAATGTAATAATCCCCATTTTGCCCTTCAATGAACCATTTGGCTGGGTCAAGTACGTCCCCTTCAAATTCGTCGCTAACGGCCTCATTTAATACCCATCCGCCTTTATTGTCAGGGTCAGAGGTCGGATATAATCCTGATTTTTGGGCAGAAACACAAGAGGCCAATAAGGAAGCCAAGGTGAAAACCAAGGTATATACTTTTGTTGATGTCTTATTCATACGTATGTTTTTTACTTCGTTTTGGTTCGTAGGTCTTAGAGCTACTTTTTTTTTGGTGCCAATACCAATTGTACTTCTTCAATGGTCATGTTTTTGGTTTCCTTCAAATAGATAAAAAGTATGACGAGTCCGACGGCCACTGTACTGGCATAAAAGAGCAGCGTGGAACTTATACCTAAATTCTCCAATTGCCATGGGAAAAAGGTTTGGATCATTGAACTGGTCATACTGGTGACCAACGTAAAGAAGGGAATGGCAATACCCCGATTCGATATCGGAAAAATCTCGGAAAAAAGCACCCACATCACAGGCCCGATGGTTGACTGAAAAGCGGCAATAAAACTCAATATGCCGATGAGAATCAAAATACCGTCGATATTGGCCGCTTTTTGTAATAAGGCACTGGAATACGCTTTCGAATCCGTTGCGCCCAAGGTTTTTGAAAGGGCTTCCTTGAATTCGATATCACTTCCATAGGATTTTCCCACAAGAACGTTCAGTCGTTCCACGTCCGGTATTTCGTTCAATTCGGTGACGCTTTCTTCGGAGATGGAATAGGTTGCATTATTGAAGCCGTAAAAGCAAATGCCCAGACTGATGATAATCCAAACCATACCACCAATGATCATGGGGCGCCGGCCCAATTTATCGACCGCCAATAGTCCTAGAATGGTAAATATTACGCTGATGACACCAATCCATACGGCTTGGGCAAATGCGGCGTCGGTACCCATGCCCAATTGTTCAAAAACAGTCGGTGCATAAAAAAGGATGGCATTGATTCCCGTGGATTGCTGTGCTATGGCCAAGGTCATGGCAATTATAAAGGTGATGCGCATGGGTTTGCTAAAAATTTCTTTGAGTTGTGCCCATGTAGAATGGTCAGAGCCTCCTGCACGCATAGTTTCCTGCATTTCGGAAATCAGCCTTGTAACCTCAGTTTCCGAAACGACCTTGCGCAAGGTATTTTTCGCTTCCTCAATTCTTCCCTTAAATGCCAACCAGGCCGGACTTCTCGGGATAAGGAATAACAGACCGAACCAGACAAGGGCAAATAGAATTTCAGAACCCAGCATCCAGCGCCATGTGTTGGTGTCGATACCCAATGCACTTACCCATTCGGCTCCTGAATTTGCCAAACCTTGAATAAGATAATTCAAAAAATAGGCTGCCGATAATCCGACCACGATGTTGATTTGGATCATGGTTACTAATTTGCCCCGCCATTTCGGTGGAGCGATTTCACCAATATACATCGATGCCATTGAGATGGAACTAAAGGCTAACCCGCCTAAAAAGCGAGCCGCTACAAGGGTCCAGTAATTAGGCGCGAATGCCGAACCTAAGGCCGAAATCAAATAAACGGCTGCGGATATTTGAAGGGCTTTTTTTCGCCCAATTTTATTGACGGCATATCCCACAAATATCAAAGCCAATAAAACACCCCAGGCAGGAGCACTTACAGCGGTACCCAATTCTAATTCGGTGAGGGAAAATTCCTCGGTGATGAAGTTTATCGTACCCGAGATCAAAGCAGCATCGAGACCGAAAACAAAGCCGCCCATGGCCACAATCGTTGCGTATTTGTATGCATTCTTTTTATAGTTGGCCATGTTTTTTTTTGTTTGGTTATTCTTGGTTCTTTATCTAAAATATCAATCCCAAATGATGGGCATGAAAACGGTCATTTCCCCTTGTCCTCGATTGCTCCATGTAAAATAGGGTATCAATTGGGTATGGTAGGTTTCCATAGTAGGTTTGCTTACTTCATTGTACATGCCGGTTAGGTGATCCTTGCGAATGAGTACATCGGTCTCAATGGTGGTTATCCCACCTAAGAAACCTGGTTTATGCACGGGCTTTAATTCTTTGTTGCTCGCTATGTAAACATCGGTAATTGCAGTGCCTTTAGGTAAGTCTGGAGATTCTAAGGCATAAACAATGGGTCCCCTTTTTACGGCTACCTGGTTACGAACTTCCTCAATTCTAGGGTGCCCTTCAATGAATTTCGTCTCCATGGGCATATCCAAGGCAATGACATCATTGACAGCCCATTGACGTTTTAATCGCGCGTATTTTCCGGGAACTACATCGTTCACGTTTTGTCCGTTTACTTTCAAGGTACTTCCTTTCGCCCAAGCGGGGATTCGTAATAACATCTCGAAAGGTTCTGATTTGGCCTCTTCGATGGTGATCTCAACAACCCCATTCCAAGGATAATCACTTTCCTGTGAAAGTTTTATGGAGGTACCATCCACCAATGTGGTTGCCAACTTGTTCCCGCCATAAAGATTTACAGCAATGCCATTTTCGATTTTACTGTAGGCCCATGCAGGGGATTTCGCAACTGTTCGCACCAAGTTGGGAGGGCAGCAAAAACAGTGTAGATAGGGCTGTCTTTCCGAAAATTCAACATTCATATTATCATAATCCAACGCTCCTTCTATTTTTCGCAAGGGGTTTGAATAGTAGTAATCCTTACCCTCAATGCCGATACCTGAAAGTCCGCTATTATGCATTACCAATTCCATAACGTCTCCATGCTTGGCATCACCCGTCAATGACAACATGCGATAATTGAACATTGAATTACAGATATTCGCACAGGTTTCATTGTAGGCCGTCATATTCGGCATCATATATGCATCGATAAAACCTTCCTCGATTTTATCCAACCGCGGCGATCGACCATAGTGGGTTTGTCCTATAGCCCCAGTGACATACATCTTTTTATGGGTAACATCGTTCCAAAGTCGGTCGAGGGCATCTATCAAGGCCTTCTCCCCGGTTTCGGCATATACATCCGCAGCGCCGGCATAATAATAAAGAGCAAGTACAGCGTGACCCACAGCTTCGGTTTCTTCCCGAAGCGGAACCCTTTCCTGTACCATGTCCCCGATAGGATACCCTTCAGTGGTATCATCATCCACGATGTCGTATGATCCACGAAGGTTGATGAATTGTTCGGCCAATTCAAGGTATTTTTTATCGTTTGTGGTCCTGTACAATTCCACCAATCCCATAATTTGGGTCTGATTGAAACCAAACCGTTTTAAATGGTCCTTAATGGGCACAAAAAGGGCATAAAGGTAATTGGCATGTTTGATGGCTATATCCAGAAAATTGGTCTTGCCCGTTACCCTATGGTGAATACAGGCACTGGTCAATAAATGCCCACTGTTGTATAGCTCATGATATTTTCTATTCGAAAATGGTTTAAGGTCTTTATTGATGATTATAGGGGTGGAGAGATACCCGTTTTCCAATTGTGCCTTGCCGATGATTTCAATGATCGTATCCAGATCATTGACGATGTTCTGATCTTTGTTAACGGCATAGATATACACACTGGCTTCCATCCATTTATAAAAATCCCCATCGTGCCACCATTCACCTTGATGTTCCCCTTCTTTTAGACCTGCCGCAATTTTAAAGTTGTTCAACGCATGACCTACATCGCCTTTTAATAAATTGCCCATATAGGGGACCATCACCTTTTCCGCCTGTTTCCATTTTTCGGCCCAAAAACCATTTGTCCATTGGCAATCCCCAATGTCAATACTTTTGAATATTACGTATGGACTATTGGTGTTGTTGATGATGCCACGTGCATTGTTTTCGATCATAGTTCAGGTTTTGGTCTACATTTCATTTTTTATATTCGGTACTTTATAGTAACCATTTAATCCTAATTCTTTATGGGCCAGTAGTCGTCCATGCGTTTAATATCCTGTTCCTCATATTGCTTTTTAAGCAACCACCTTGGCCGTTCCAACGTTGCTTCCCAGGCAAAGAGTTCCTTGTACATTTCTTTATAGCGCGCAGGTTCTTTGGCTGATAGGTCATTTAACTCGGATACATCATCCGGTAGATAAAAAAGCATGGCAGGGCGATCTGGAAAACGAATCAATTTCCAATCCCCTTTTCGCATGGCTGCCCGTGCATCGCGCTTCCAAAAAAGGATTTCATGCGGTCGTTCCTTTATTGTTCCGTTGATGTATGGAACTAAGTCTACACCATCAATATCTTTCAAATTTTTGGTGTCGCCACCAGTCGCAGCAAAAAAGGTAGGTAACAGATCTAATGTACTAATGGGGTAATCGTAGGTAGTATTTGGTTTCAACTTACCTGGGTATTTCATTAGAAATGGCACTCGAATACCTCCTTCCAAATGGGTTGATTTTGTACCACTAAGCGGTAGGTTGCTCGAGGCATTTTTGTCTGACGGGCCACCATTGTCGTTGGTAAAAACCACGATGGTGTTGTCATCGATCCCCAAAGCCTTTAGTTTATCCATAACCGTTCCAATGGCCCTATCCATCGCCAAGGTCATTGCAGCCACGGTTTTACGTTCTCCTGTAAGTTCGGGAAATTGTGCCAAATCTTCTGGTTTGGCGTCCATTGGCGTATGTACGGCATTAAATGAAATAAATGCGAAAAACGGCTTATCGGCTTTGGCACTTCTATCTATAAAAGTAGCTGCCTCTTCCGCCAAAACATCGGTTAGATATCCTTTGTGTTCCTTGAAATTGCCAAACCCACGTTCCAATTTGTTTTGGGGATCTTCTGGGGTTTCGATGTATTCGAAGTAACTACGGGCACCACCACGGAATCCATAGAATTCATCAAATCCGCGTTTTGTAGGATGAAACCTATCGGCACCCCCTAAGTGCCATTTACCGTAAATGGCCGTGGTATAACCTTGTTCTTTTAGGTACTCTGCCATGGTGACTTCCTCAACCGGAAGGCCCATTTCAATGCCATCGGCCGCAGAAACGGCGCTCATAAAGCCAGGGACATTATTCTCTTCATACCCAAATCTGTATTGGGATTTCCCGGTCATGAGTCCTGCCCTAGAAGGTCCACAGGTAGGGTGGGAGACATAAGCTTGCGTGAATTTGACACTTTGTTGGGACAATTTATCCAAGTTAGGGGTTTTCATTACCGTACTCCCTTGGAAACCAAAATCGGCATACCCGGCATCGTCGGCAAAGAATAAAACAATATTCGGTTTTTTTTGAGCAATCAAAAGTTGCTGGAAAATCAGGGCAACCGTAATTAAGATGATGTTTTTCATTTTTGAATGATTTGATTTGAATGCGTCCGTCCAATAAAGCCTTAATTTATAGAAAGTTGGTGCTTGCGACATGATTTACTAACAAAAATGATAATTTATTACGTGGGAATATCTGCAAAATTTATCCCAAACAAACTCTATTTTATCCTTTCTATTAAATAATATGCGATATTGGGTTAAAAATATATGTATTTGGAGTGTGCCTATGCTGTAATTAAATTATTTTAATTTTCTATATAAGAAGATGATGGTTCTTGCTTTTTGCCAATTTTTCGGTAAATCAGTTTATTAGGATAATCCCTCTGGATTGAAATTTTTTTAAATTCAACTCTATTTAAACTGTTTTGGCATTCTTTTCTTATTTTTAATATACGAAAACGTCAAAAAGTCTTTCAGGTCGACCTATTCGGTTACCTATTTTGAAAATTTGATTGTAACGTTTTGGTTATTAAATGAATAGTGTAGAGGTTCGAATCCTGCCATCCCGACAATCTGTAGTATCAATCTATACCAATGACCTGTTAAGCGTATGATTAACAGGTTTTTGCGTTTTTAAGGATATCAAAGCAAATCATTTATTCCAGATAAAAACGTCAACAATTCGGATAATAAATTTAAAACTGCAAAAGTGTCGACCGATTTGTTAAAATGACTGAATGAGGGCGAAATAAAGGTATCTTTATAAGTGATGAAAACAATAAATACTTTTAGTTGCCATCTACGGATTTAGAAGAAGATGTAGGGGAAAGTTGAGTTTGTGTTTGTAAGGAAATAGAATTTCGATATGATATATTTCTTATTGAGATAGGCTTTGGAAGATCATATGCATTTTTTTAGTTCGGAGCATGCCGATGATTTTCCCAAAAACAGATGGCACAGGCCATATAAAGTATAACTGTAAGAAAGGTTTTTGGATTGCATCCAGATGTCAAGGATGTGCGGTGGGGAGGGCAATTTTGGTCAGACGGTTGTTATATCAACACGGTAGGGCAAAATATCAATGAAGAGATGATAGAGGCCCATTGGAAAATCCAAGGAAAGGAAAAGGAATATAGAATGGTTCTTTAAGTCCTTTGTTTGGGTTGCGCAAGATGCACGAAATTCATTTTTACGAACTAGCTGCATCTTATGATTAAAATACCTTTTGTACCAACATTAAAAGTTATCTGACAAATATAAAATCACAGATGTTCAAGATTGAATAAGATGGTAGGTAAAATGTTTAAAGACCTTAAAATAGTAGAATTAGCAAGTGTGTTGGCCGGTCCGCTTACCGGTTCTTTTTTCTCAGAATTAGGTGCTGAAGTCATAAAGATTGAAAATAAACGTACCAATGGCGATATAACCCGAACATGGAAACTTCCTTCGGAGGATAAAAATGCGACTGCTTCGGCATATTATAGTGCAGCTAATTATTCAAAACAAGTACTACTACTAGATCTAACAAATGCATCTGATTACCAAACCTTAATCGTGCACATAAAAGAAGCTGATATTGTTATTTCAAATTTTAAACCAGACTCCGCAAAAAAATTAAGATTGGATTATGACCATTTAAAAAAGTACAATGAAACAATCATATATGCAGAACTTACTGGCTTTGGAGCGGATGATTCAAGACCCGCTTTCGATGTAGTTTTACAAGCTGAAACTGGTTTTATGTATATGAATGGCGAGCCCAATGGTAATCCGGTAAAAATGCCTGTAGCCTTAATTGATATTCTTGCAAGCCATCATCTGAAAGAGGCTATTCTTTGCGCAATAATCAATAAGTTAAAAACAGGAAAAGGAAAACATATTGAAATTTCACTGTACAATAGTGCTTTGGCTTCACTAGCAAATCAAGCTACAAATTGGTTAATGGCTGGCCATATACCAGAGGCTATGGGGTCGCAGCACCCTAATATTGCTCCATACGGAGACTTATACCTAACCAAAGACAATAAATTTCTTGTATTAGCTGTAGGTACAGATAAACAATTTGAAAAACTATGTGGTCTTTTGCTGCTGCCTATTGCTGGTTTTGAAACCAACGAACAACGACTAATGCAAAGAAAGACATTAAACAGAATGATCGGTGATTGTTTTAAAACGGGAACAGCAAATTATTGGAGCGCTACGTTAAAAAGAAGTAACATACCTTATGGAGTTGTCAAAAATATGAAAGAAGTATTTCAAGATGAAAAATCTAAAAATATGCTCATAAGCGAAAATATTGAAGGATTGGAAGCTATAAAAGTAAAAACCGCTTTAGTTTAAAAATGAAACATAAAAAACACATTACTTAACATATGTGGTGGTAACATTCAACTCGTTTTTTTTGGCCATATCCATAGTTCTATAAAAAAGCCGGTTTAAGAAGTGAGGTAGAAAACCGTAGGAGTACCCAAAAACAAACGCGATAATAATTAAATATTTTTGGAATGGATAAGCACTTTAATATCATAATTGCAGGGGCTGGCGGTATTGCCGAAGCAGCTGGTCTGCTCCTTATGGAATGGAGTCCAGTGCCGCCTACCATTTTTATTGGAAACCGAACATTTTCAAAAGCACTAAAGGTGGCCAGGTGGATTGAGGAGGGTACAACCAAACCCTGTTCTATAATCGCATTTCATCTTCCTGAGAAAGGAATCACGGCAGAAATGAAAGAAATCCTGGGCCAAGGTGATATTGTCCTGGATTGTCTTCCTGGTAGCTTGGCACCAAAAATAGCCAAGCTTGCCAAAGACTTTCACCTGCACTATGCAAACCTGACCGAGTATGTCGCAGAAACCACTGAAATTATGGCATTGGCAAAGGATGCTTCAACTGGTTTCATGCTTCAAACGGGTCTCGCACCCGGCTACATCAATATCCTCGCCAACCTACTTTTCCAACAGTTCTGTAGCGATTTTGAAGTGAACACAGTGGATAAGTTGGAGTTTAAAGTAGGTGCCCTGACAGACCATGCTGTAGCCCCACATTATTATGGATTCACCTGGAGTCCTGTCGGGGTTGCTACCGAATACCTAAAAGATACCGAAGTGCTTCGGAATTTTAAAAAAACAAGACTTCCTTCATTGTCAGAAAGAGCCCTGATAATTATCAATGGCATTGCCTACGAAGAGGACCTAACTTCCGGAGGTGCAGCCGACCTGCCGGATGCCTTAGCTAAAAAGGTGGGTTTCCTCGACTACAAGACCTTGCGGTATCCTGGTCATTATGCCTGGGTAGAAGAACAACTTGTCGGTTTGGGAAATACGCTTGAAGATATCTCCACCTTACAGCACAAAATGGAAGCCTCGATTCCACACGTCGAAGACGACAAGATCATTTTGTACGCAGCTGTGGAAGGTAAGGATACAAAAGGCACTTTACACAGGCGAGAGATTGCCAAACGAATACAACCACAAACTGTGGGAAGACGTCAATTGCGCGCTATTCAAATGGCCACGGCAACACCTTTGCTTCAGTCTGCTCAACTATTGCTCGAATCACCTTATAGTGGGGTTGTACTGCAAAGCCAAATAGATCCCAAGCAATTTTTAAATGGGAATTTCATCGAACCGGTTTATGGAAAAGTGTGATATGTATTAATTAATCATTGAATTGGACTATTGATTAAAACTGGTGATTTTTTTGAGCTATTCGGATTCCCTTTTTGATACTAATGACCTAAAAGAAGAAGTCCCTACTTTTCTGGTATTGTATTTCTTTTGATACTCAAGATGCTGTTTTGACGTGGGATAATGCTCATTTTTCCCATAGGGATACGTGCCCATTCCATGGAAGGGTAGTGGCGTCACTGTCTGCCCTGTTACCGTATTCAGGTCACCGTCCTTTACCCATCCGACACTATAGATCAAAAAGTCACGTTTCCATCCGTCCTTCAGTTTTGGGAATTTATCGGCGTCAAAGCTGATCGTTGTCTCATCGCCCGCATTGGCAATGATATACATGTCATCCGCTTCTTGAAGCAATTCGGTGACATCGCCATATCGGGTATAGGTGCCCGTAAGGTCGCGCCACTTTTGACCTGTGGACACTTCGTAATAATCAACCCAATGCGGACCATATCGTCCTCCTTTTCTAAATTGATTTGAAAACCCCCTATAATGATAATCGGCCTGTTCGGGATTGTTTTTTGTGATTATAACTTCCTCCGTATTCCCAGCCTGGGCCGAGAAAATGTAATCCCAGTAAATCTCCATATTCGTGCTGATTTTCACCTTGCGGTCTGCCGATAGGAATATATCGGAGAGATCGATGATCACTGTTTTATTCTTACCACTAGGAAACCCGATATTGGGGATTACTTCTTCCCATTCCCCTTGGGCGTTGATAACGGCAAGGGAAGGTTGTTCTATCGCTAAGGCCTCAGATTGTGATAGGGCCGTATTGATACTGGCATCCGTAGGGAAAATCCAACCATTCATGAATAAATGAAGGTTCTCTGTATCCTGCACATCGCCCAAATCAAGAATCAGCTCCTTCATTTCGGTTATGCCTTGGTATTTTTCCCGTTGGAAGTTCGAAATGTATTGATTGTCCTTTTTGCGTATAAATCCGAGCAGGTCATTTCCCTTCCCATCCCATGCGGCTATTGGTGTTCGATGGTTTTTGACGGTATAGACCTTCAAGTCCGGGAAGGGCGGGGCTGAGAATTTTTCATCTACATAAATAGCGCTTTCTTTCGGATGATCCACGGCAAGCAACTTAATTTCATCGCAATAAATGGTCTCCCAAAGCTCTTCCGTTATTTGAAGCGTATAGGCACCGTTTTTATCATGAAGCATTTCTCCTGGAATTTTCAGGTATTCCTGAGATGCATCGGCAAATGCCAAGGTCTCTTTGCCTCCCATAATCCCTAAGGGCATCCCTAGGGCACTGCGCCACATCATATCTTTCACAAAAACATATTCGGTGCCATTCCAAGTATATAAAAAAGGACAACTTCCCTTGAGTTCCTGTGCTTCGATCAAATCTTCATCGCTCCCTGGGCTAAAAATATTCTGAGGCACCCCATTGGTCCAAAGAATGCGCACAACATCAGCCTTTGTTCGGTCACCCATGCCAAAATGAATATCTGGGGAGGTCACCACCTGCATCTGATATAAGTCACCGGCCCTTACCTCAATTTTGGCGCCTATCCCAAAGTGATTGTTCTTGGCGCTCCCTGCCTTTAATCCTACCAATTTCATTTGCAGAAAATGATTGCCATTACCACCATCATTTCTTAAAAGTCTTAATTTTCCGTCAAGGGCCACCATATACAAATCCAAATCCCCATCAGAATTATAATCCCCGAGTGCGACTTCCTTTGCCGTTACAAAACCTTTTGCCAATACATCGCTTTTATTCGTAAAATAGCCGCGTCCATTGTTATGCATCAAGTAAATACCTCGCTGCCCCGGCGTTATGGGCTCACCGACAACCAATACATCAAGATGTCCATCATTGTCAAAGTCCAAAAAGGTTACGTCGGTGATCTTCTTCAATTGTAGGGTACTAAAGGCCTTGGCGGAGGCTTTGTCTTCTGTAAATGACCCATTGTTCTTGTTTTTGAAAAGCTTGGGGTCTGAGTCATCCAATGGGGCAATGAGAATATCAAGAAACCCATCATTGTTATAATCCCCAACGGCAGAAGCCCCTGAACTCGATAGGGCGTTAATACCCGCTTCGGTGGTGACGTCACTGAATCTTCCTCGTCTCAAGTTGGAATACAATATGTTATTACCGTCTTCCCGCGTCACAAACAAATCGATGTCCCCATCATCATCAAAATCCCCTAAATCGGCATCCCTACTTACAGCACTATTTTCCCCAAAACCCATCTCGGCAGTTACATCTTTAAAAGTCCCGTTTCCATTATTTCTATACACCAGATCACTTTTCCCTCCGAGGAACAAATCCAAATCCCCATCATGATCAAAATCCAAATATAGACCTGTTGTGGCGCTGATCTCATTATGGGCTGCAATCGCAGTACGGCTAACATCCTTGAATTTTCCCTCACTCACATTCTTGAAAAGTTGTAGCCCTTTTTCTTTTAAAACCAATATATCAAGGTGTCCATCATTATCGAAATCGGCCAACGTAGAAAACTGCACCTTCCCATCAATTACAATATCGGTAGCGTTGATAATATTCTCATAGCTCCCAAATTCATTCTTAAAGAGGTAGTGTGTTCCATTGGAGGAATAAAAGACATCGGTATCCCCATCACTATCAATATCGCCAACGGCCACATTGGCGTATTTCGGGTCTTGGGAGGTTGTCTCCAAAAAGGCAGAAGCGGTCACATCTTGAAACCGAATGGACTCTAAAATGGACCCATCGGTATTCATGGCTGCAGCCGTTGATTTACTGAAACTCAGTACTGGGTGGCCAACATTGATTCCTGAGTTGCCTTTTAACTCCTTGATTCCCTGTTGATAGCCACTGGTGAGTTTTAAAAAATTATGAAACACCAAAAAAGTGGTCAAACTTTCCTTTACGTTATTACTGTGCAATTGTTCTAGGGTCAGATCATAATATTCCTTGGCCTCTACGGGAAAATCAGGGAATATCTGTGCGATCTCTTCAAGCTGTTTAAGGGCACCATCTTGATCTTCCTTTTTCAATAAAAGCTCGGTGAGGTATAATTTCGAGACGATGTTGGTCGGGGAGGCCTTGACAATTTTGTTCAAATACCGCTCCCATTCCTTCATGGAGTTTTTATCTGATGACCCGCTGTAGGTTTGTGCTAAACTGTACAACGATTGGATATGGTCTGGTGAGATCGCTATGGATTCCTTGAGCTCTTCCACCGACTTTTCGTTTTCAGAGGTCATTTCATAAACCTTTGATAGATTCAAACGAATATCGGGATCATCGGGCGCTAATTCCTTTGCTTTTAGCAGTTGGGTTTCTGCGTCTTGGTATTTTCCCATGCGTAAGTACACAATTCCCAAGTTGGTGTATCCGATGGGTTCCTCAGGAGCCATTTCGATCAATATTTTAAATTGAACCGCAGCTTCTTCGAGTTTGTTTTCTTCGAGATAGGCCAATCCCAATGCCCGGGCACTAAGTTTTTTATTGTTCTTTATTTGGTCATCATCCGTTCCAATAACTTCCTCTTGTTCCTCGGAAGTGGAAGGTTCTTTAGTAGTGTTGTTTCTACAATTTAAACTCAATACCACCATAAGGGATACTATGAGGTAACGAAGCTTTGAATTCATATCGTACATTTAAAATAAGGATGTTTCCAACTTTGGGACATTGATTGATAATGCTATTCTATCTGGTCAAGAGTGCATTAATTGCGCTCAACCTTTATTATCTGAACCCTATCATCATTACACCCTATCATGATATGTGGCTCACCTTTGATCTTTATTTCTTGCATGACTTTTACATTATAAGGGGCGAAAAAACCACTACTATTTTTTGGTATTGCCTCAAATTCACCTTTTCCATCACCAAGCATCAACAACCCTTTTCCCGCATCGTTCCGTGCTGTTTCTATTTCCGCATTATAAAGGTTGCCTGCGATTAGGATATCCAAATTACCATCGGTATTATAGTCATTGATCAGAATATCGTTGATCGAAGAGAATTGTGCCTTCATTGGTAGACGGTGCATGCTGAATTTTCCATTTCCCAGGTTTTCAATGTACGCACTTGCAAAGGTCTTTGCCTCATAATGCAAGGCACGCTCCAAACTTCTTTTTCCATAGACCTCAAAGACGTCGGCAGCAGCAAAAAGTTCATATTTTTTGAATTTTTCCTTAATGGCCGGTACTTGGGATGAAGAGCATGAATAACCCCTTAGGGGATATTTGGTACCAAAATTATAGTAAGAGAGTACGACATCCTTCGCTCCATTATTGTCGAAATCAGCATAATATACTTCAAAGGGTTCGTTCTCGGTAGCTTTGTATTTATAGTTCAAACCGAGGTTTCCTACTATAAAATCTTGATCTCCATCATGGTCCATGTCCCTTGATTCGATACTGAACCACCATCCTGTACTATTTTCCAAGTCAGAACCCTGTGTGGCGTTTATAAATTGTCCGTTGTCATATTTCAGCAGTACGACCTGCATCCATTCCCCTACCAAAACAAGGTCTTTTTTTCCATCCCCGTCAAAATCGGTCCAGCTGGCATCATTGACCATTCCAATCTCAATGAGATCTTTTGCCATAGTATTCGTGACATCCCTGAATTTTCCATTCTCATTCAATAATATCGCACTTGAAGCGGGTTCAGGATACGACCATGGTATCTGCCTTGCCGCAACAAAAAGGTCTAAATCCCCGTCACCATCAAGATCGTGGGGATATACTTTTGAACCGCTTGAATAGAGGTCTGGGAGGGCTTGGTCGGCATGACTGAAAATCCCTGTGCCATTATTTAGATAGAGTCTGTCTTTATATTCCACGGCATCTTTCATAAATTCATTGCCACCGCTCACCACATATAAATCCAAATCGTTGTCGCCATCAGCATCAAATAAGACCGCACCGACATCTTCACTTCGTTTGTCATCGACAATGCTTGGGGAGGCTAGCGGTACAAAACTTCCCGATTCATTTTGGATAAAAATCCTGCCTTCTTCCCTTGCGGCGCCTCCTATATAGAAATCATCCAAACCATCGCCGTTTACATCGCCTACGGCAAGGGCAGGCCCCATGGTCGACATTTTGTGCGGTAGAAGTTCCTGCTTTGCATAATCATCAAATTGATTTTCCCTATGCCTGACATTCAACCCTATTTCTTCGGTGGCATTTGTAAAATAGGGCAGATGCCCTTCCGTTGAACTTGGTTCGTCAATAGCTTTTGATTTGCTGTAATTAACTTCAACGGTCTGACCGGCCTTTACGTTTTTTAGGATATTCTTATTTCCATCTGGCCATATGACCGTTATCGCATCTGCCTTGGTTTTGTCATACAGTCCAAAATGGGCAATCTGCTCGCTGGTCGAGTACATACCACGCACACTGGTAATTTCGAACATTTGCTTTTGTCCATCGGTTTCGACCCAAATTCTTGTACCAAGTACTGCAACCCCAGCTTTATCTGCGATTGGTTTTATGCGTATATAATTGGAATTTGACCTATGTTCGGCATTATTTCTATAAATAAAGGCAACATCATTAACATTGTTTATTACCAAATCAAGATCACCATCGTTATCCAAATCTGCATAAGCCGATCCATTCGAAAAGGTTTTTTCGTCCAATCCCCAATCTTTTGTTTTCTTTTCGAAGGTTAGGTCCTTGTTATTTTTATAGGCATAATTCGATAGTTTCACGGATGGGTTTATATCCATTGTTTTTTTAATATCGACAATATCCCAAACGGTGATATCCTCGATTGTGGGATTTTCCTGAATATATTTAAAAACACTGGCTTCAATATGCTTGGAAAAAGCACGGGCCGCATCGGTATTGCGAATATCGTATAATAAGCCATTTGTAATAAAGACATCTTTCCACCCATCATTGTCGAAATCCGCGATTAAATTAGACCAGCTCCAATCGGTAGAAGGCATATTGGTAAGTTGGGCAATATCACTGAATTGTGCATCGCCGTTATTATAGTGAAAGGCGTTGAACATGTATTGATAGTGTCCGCCGTCATTCACCACTTTCCAGAAGGTCTTAGGATTCATACCACTCATATGTGACTTCAACCGAAAATTATCCTCGGCAACCATATCGAGGACCATCACATCCAAATTACCATCATTATCGATATCCCCGGCATCAACGCCCATACTGCTGAAAGATATATGACCGACTAGTTCGTCCACTTTATCGGTAAAGGTTCCATCCCCATTATTTATATAAATATAATCCTTAACCCAGAAATCATTGGCTACATATAGATCGGTCCACCCATCATTGTTCAAATCGCTGGCAGTAACGCTATTTGGAAATCCCGTTTTAAACAGTCCGGTTTTTTTTGAAACATCTACAAATTCAGTCCCTCGATTTTCGTAAAAAACGGTCCCATATTTTTCAAGCGAGAGGTCGGTACCTTTAAAATCGGAATAATCGCCGGTATTCGGTGGTTGATTCAAAAGAAATAAGTCAAGGTCGCCATCTTTATCATAATCCAGGTATGTAGCATGTCTAGTACGTGCACTGTTATCGACGCCCCAAGCTTTCGATTTTTCGGAAAAGGTATTGTCGCCATTATTGATATACAGTTTGTTCCGTCTGATTTCGGGTTGATGATCGTACAACTCACGTGTTACATAAATATCCTGGAACCCATCATTATTGACATCGCCCAACAACACCCCGGAAGACCAACCCCCATTATCCTCGATTCCGGCCATGTCGGTAATATCCTCAAAGACCATATTTCCCTTGTTCAGATACAGTCTATCAGGAACCTGGTTCCCGGCAAAAAACAAATCCAATAGCCCATCATTGTTGATATCTCCGACACCGACACCTGCTCCCCCATAAAAATTGGAGTATATTAGGATATTGTGCTCACGGGTATCCTTTACTTCATTATTAAAATGAATATTGGTCTGTGCAGGATCTAATTTCGTAAATAACTTGTCCGCAGTTTGTGCATATGCATTTTCAAAAAAAAGCATTGCCAAAACCCAAATACTTAATCCAATCAAAACTCTCATTCGCATTTTAAAAGCTATTTTATACATGAATTTTCGGGATTAAAGTTAGCTAATTTTAGTCCATTTATGCAATTCTAAAATTTCCTGAAAATCTATGGACCGCTTTAAAGGGCCACAATGATTTACAGACAGGCTAGGATACAAATACCTTGGTCCGAAAGAAATTGTAAGGAAGACGATTCTATAAACATTTTACGTCGGGGTAAAGTAATTTCAATAAAAATTTTGTTTTGTTTTATAAAATATTGTATTTTCGATACCATAACTAAAGCGGTTTAGTCAATTTGAAGAAGATTTTTTTAAAAGATATTGCAGAAGAGTTGAACCTGTCGAAGACAGCGGTTTCCCTAGTGTTGAACAATCGGGGCGATGAGAACAAGATAAGTCAGGACACTCAAAAAAGAATCTTGGATTTTGCCCAAAAGAATAATTATCGACCCAACCAAATGGCGAGGGGCTTGAGTTTGGGCAAAAGTGAGACCATTGGATTGATCGTGCCAAATATCTCGGATATTTTTTATGCTCGAATTGCACATCATATTGAACGCAAAGCGAAGGAATTTGGATACAACGTTGTTTTTAGTAGTTCAAATGAAAATCCAACGCTAGAAAAGGAATTGATTTACTCGATGTTGAACCGACAGGTCGATGGACTGATCATTGCTTCCACACAAAAAAACAAGGAAGAAATCTTAAAGTTGAAAGAGGCTGATTTCCCATTTGTATTAATAGACAGACATTATCCGGATATTAAGACCAACTATGTTATTGTGGATAATTTTGGAGGTGCGCAAAATATGACCCAACATTTGTTGAAAAACGGAAGAACAAAAATAGGATTGATCAGCATAAAAAGCGAATTGGACGCCATGCAACAAAGGCGTTTGGGCTATGAAACAGCCCTTATCGCAGGGGGTCTCAAAATCGATGACCAAATAATAAAGGAATTAGATCCCTTTGAATACCAATCTACCATGAAAGGAGCGATCAAAGATATGGTCAAGGGGCCAAAGGGTGTCGACGCCATTGTGTTCACCACGCATTACCTGGCCGCTTCTGGGCTAAGGGAACTTAGATCGTTGCACATAAAGGTACCTAACGAAGTTGCGATGATCAGCTTTGACGAGCTCGGAGCGTTCGATCTGGTAGAGCCACCGATTACCGCTAGTAAGCAACCTGTTGATGAAATCGGGAACTTGGCGGTTGGGATTTTGGTCAATGATATTGAAAAGAAAGATTTAAAAATAGAACATCAGCGTATTTTGAAGACCCAATTCTTGGTGCGAAAATCTTGTGGTGTGTAAATCAAAAAGAATTCCGCGAGGCCCTGCCTCGTGGTTTCCGTTGAACTTGTCATTCCCGTGAAAGCGGGAATCTAATATAAAACTAAACCGATTTAGTAAAAAGTAATTCAATGAAAAATCAAAGTAATTATCTCGCTCTTTCAATAGGTTGTAGTATTTGTTTATTGTTCCTTGCTTTAAACGCTGCCTATGCGCATTGGGATGAGCCAATGCCCAATTGGGCAACACCTGCTCCGTTTCACCAAGGTCCTGGGAACGGACATATCCAGGAGCTGAATGTGAATTACCGTTTATACAGCATTGGTAAAAATGACATCGAAGGCTACAAAGAAATGCTTTCGGGGTCTGAATTTTTCTTATACCCATCGGTCAGGGAAGACATTAACGTGTCGATGATTGCTAGGGCCACTACGGGTGAAATGGGGTTTGAGTTTCTTACAGGGGAAGTGCCCGAAAATTATGCATCGGAGAGCGTGACCTTTTTTATGTTAAGCGATATAGACCTTAACTTGAGGGAGTCTTTCGATATACAGGTGAATGACAAACCGCTGCTTACCTTCAATTCAAATGAAGATGGCAGCCTTTCGATTACCGATAACCCAAGTAAGGGTAATGCCGAATATATTTTGGTGCGAAGAGACGCCAACGGGGATGGAATAGGGGTATTTCGCCTAACGGTTCCTTCTTCTTACCTAGAAAAAGGAAAATCTGCCAAAGTGGGTATCACGGGCCATAAAAAGAATTCCAATTGTTGGCTCATGATCTTTAAGGCCACGGATGTGGTCGAGCGCATCAAAAAATCGGTTTCAGATGAAGCCGCCTTTGAGATCAAAGAGAAAAACGGCGTATTATATGTCGATGCCCCAACCCATTTTGATGGAAAACAGGTCTATGCTATTAGCGATGGCAAAAAAAGTGCGCCTAAGGTTTTTAAGGCACAAGGAGAGTTGTCAAAGGTTTCATTCAATATTTCCCCTCCCAAAAATAGTTTCTCTATTGTTTATGATGGGAAAGAAATCGCACTTGAATTTGAGAAAGGTGATGGTACCCTTCTCATGACTGATATTGAAGGTAAATATCTCTATCATCACAAAACAAGTTATCAGAACGGATGGTTGGCATCTTTGGCCAAACTATACAAGCCCGAGTTTTATGAGACCTATGATGACTTTTTTGACAGGAAATATGAAAACGGATTGGTTTCCATCATGAATTCCAGCCATCAGGATATTGCCTGGGTAGACCGGCCTGAGGTATGCATTATTCTTAGGGATACGCTCTTGTTGAAACCTGTCCTCAAAGATGCCTTTATTCGCGATGATTACGGTTTTGATATCGAAGACGGATTGATGTTGTGGGAATACTTGGGGAGACATCCGGAAGCCAAAGAACAGCTGACCACCCTATTGAACAAAAAGTTGATTTCCGTGGGTGCTACCTATAACTGCCCTTATGAAGATATGTATGATTCCGAAGACCAGGTACGCCAATTGTACTTAGGTAAAAAATGGGTGAAAAAGACCTTCGGAGGGTATGATGCCAAGGTATATTGGAATGTGGACGTGCCTGGAAAATCATTGCAAACCCCGCAAATCCTTAAAAAAGCGGGTGTCGATTATATGGTAATCAGCAGACATGCCAAAGGAATGTTCCATTGGAAAAGTCCGGATGGCAGTTCGGTTTTCACCTACTCCCCAGGGCACTATGGTAACGATTTAATGTATCTGTCCCGAGACCTGAACGGTAAAATGAAATACGGTGCCGAGCAGGTATTGTATTGGGAAAATAACTTTAAGGGGAGTGAAATACAAACGCCCTTATTATCAAGTCAGGATATGCTTCCCGCCATCGATTATTCTGATTTTATAGAAGCTTGGAATTCTTTCGATACCCTAAAGGATGAAAAGGGAGATAAAAAAGAGGTATTTCTTCCGAATATGGAGCTGATGACGGTGGATGAATTTATGCCTTTGGCAGAAAAAAAGGCGACCCAAATAGATACCATTATGGGCGAACGCCCCAATGTATGGGTCTACATTCATGGTCCCGGCCATCATGTTGCATTGACGGCCAGTCGGGAGGCTTCAAAACTGCTTCCGGCCGCTGAGAAGTTCCTTTCCATAGCCAATATCATCGACCCCAAGAAAATGCAGTATCCGTTTGCTGAATTCGATGAAGCTTGGCGGGCTAAAATTTATCCCGACCATGGCTGGGGAGGTCACGATGGCGATATTACCGATAACCTGTTCAAAGAAAACTTGGTGAAATCAAGGACAATGGGGCAGCACCTATTGAACCAAGGTATTGATTTTATTTCCCGCAGGATCAAGAAGAACGAAAAGCTGGGTATTCCCATAGTCTTGTTCAACAGTCTTTCATGGGAACGAACAGATCCTGTTACCACCACCATGGACTTTGCGAAGGGAGCTTTTAAAAACATAGCCGTTATTAGTCCTGATAAGAAAAAAGTGGCCGTACAAACCAGCAATGAATCCTATTACGAAGACGGAAGCCTTAAAAGTGCCGCGCTTACTTTTATAGCAGAAAACATTCCCTCTATAGGCTATGCTACCTACTACGTTACAAACGATAAAAGTACTTCTTTAATGAAGGCGAAAACCGCAACTACTTCTCTCTATGAAAATCCTTTTTATAGAGTGGACTTCGAAAAAGGGGGAATTGCCCAGGTGTACGATAAGGAGTTTAAAAAAGAACTCTTTTCGACCGATAATTTCAAGGCAGGCGATGTTTTTACCCTACAATCCATAGGAAACGGGGCAGGTGAATTTGGAGACGTGCAACAACCGGACATGGTAGATTTTGACAAGGTGAGCCTGCACAATCCACAATGGTCGATTTTGGAAGATGGCCCGGTCTATACGAAGTACAGTTTGGAACAACCCATTTTGCATGCGATTGTGCGACAAGAGGTGACCCTATACCATGATTTAAAACGGATTTATTTCGATACCAGTCTTCGCAATTGGTCTGGGGAATTGTACCGGGAGTTCAGAACTGCCTTTCCGGTAAATATGGATAACGCTGAGATTGCCCATGAAGTTCCTTTCGGCAGCGTTCGGGTCGGTAAAGACGAAATCAAGACTGCCGGCGAACGCTATACCCCGCTTTGTAAGGATGTTCACCCCAGGGCCATCTTGGATTGGATTTCGGCTACGGATGATGAAATTTCAATAACCCTTAGTTCCTCGGTTGCCGCTGCGGATTGGATCGACCCTACTGAACATAGTTCCGGTAAAGCTGTTTTACAGAATTTACTACTGGCCAGCAGAACCTCTTGCCATTGGGAAGGAAACGAATATTCCCAGGCAGGGAATCATGATTTTCATAATATTCTGACATCCAATAAAGCAGGAAGTATTCAAGGACAAAAGATCGCCAAGCAAAAAAATGACCCTTTGTATGTGGTTACTTACCCAGATACTTCAACAAATGCGTTCTTACCAGAATCGCTGAGCTTCTTTACCATTGATACTGAAAATGTTTTTATAACGGCTATAAAAAAAGCGGAGGATACCGAAGATATCATCGCAAGAATGTACAATGTAAAGGATAGTGAGGAGAAGGTGAACGTTTCCTCTTATTTCAATATTGCCTCATACAAGCAAACCAATATTATAGAAGAAGACCCAAAATCCATAGCTCCTGAATTAAAAGTGGGTAAGTATGCCATTGAAACTTTTAGCTTGGAGGTGGATAAATAATGTAGTGAACCGGACTTGATAAACAATAAATACTTCTGAATGAAGACACTTTGGAAAAATGACAACGAACTATACGAAATAGCTAAAAAGGAACTTTTTGTAGCACTTGTAGGGGATGTTTTGGATAAAATGGGGTACCTACACCAGTTTCTTCCCCCAAACATTAAACCCTTGAACGATGATTTCGTGGTCATCGGAAGGGCAATGCCCGTTCTTGAGGCCGACGTCTTTGATGAAATTACCGAGAATTCCCATAACCCGTTAATGAAAAAGCCGTTCGGAATCATGTTCGAGGCTTTGGACAGTTTAAAAGAAGGCGAAGTTTACATCTGTTCAGGGTCATCACCAAGATATGCCCTTTGGGGAGGATTGATGAGTACTCGCGCGATGAAATTAGGAGCGGCAGGAGCCGTGGTAAATGGGTATTCAAGGGATACCAAAGAGATTTTACATCTTGACTACCCTACTTTTTCATTTGGTGGGTATGCCCAAGACCAAGGGCCTAGAGGAAAAGTAATCGATTATAGGGTTCCTATAGAGATCGATGGTATTCGCATCAACCCAGGGGATATGGTCTACGGCGATCTGGATGGGGTGTTGATTGTGCCCAAAGCGGCTGTTAATGAGGCTTTCGCAGGGGCTATTGAGAAAGCCCGTGGAGAGCAATTGGTGAAAAAGGCACTGCAGGAAGGTATGAGTACGGTAGATGCGTTCAATAAATTCGGGATCATGTAACACGTTTAGTATAGACAAACCATCCAACCAAAAAAAACCTATGGGTTCTAAAAAAGCGAATTATTTATTGGGTATTAGTTTTGTTTCCACGATCGGAGGTTTTCTCTTTGGGTACGATACGGCCATTATTTCAGGTTGTAATTCTTTTTTGGAGCAGCATTTTCAATTGTCGGCGGCCGAGTTGGGCTGGGTCGTCTCATCGGCCTTATTGGGAACCATTTTCGGCTGTATTATTGCAGGGATGATTACAGACAGTTTAGGCCGGAAAAAAGCCCTTATCCTAGCGGCTATCTGTCTCACATTATCGGCTATGGGTTCAATGCTTCCACCCCAGTTTTTAGGAGATTTGGATAATGCACACTGGTTTACCGCCGATGTTGACATGGCCTTTAATTTATTGATAGTCGTACGAATAATCGGTGGCATCGGTGTAGGGATTACTTCGGTGGTGGCACCTATCTATATATCGGAGCTTTCATTGCCCCAAAGCAGGGGCAAAATGGTATCGTTGTACCAACTCTCCATCACCCTGGGTATTCTATTGGCGTTTCTCATCGATTGGGTCGTATTGAACCAAGCAGGGGATAGGGCAGGGGTTATTTCTGGTGAATCTACCGGATTTTGGAATTGGTTGTTCGTGGAAGAACTCTGGAGGGGCATGTTCGCTACGGAAATACCTATTGCGCTCTTATTCTTTTTATTGCTTCTAGTCGTACCGGAAACACCGCGTTGGCTGATTTCCAAAAATCGGCATGAGGAAGCCATGGGGATTATGGCGAAGATAAATGGCTTGGAATACGCAAACTCTGAAATGGAGGAAATAAAGAAAATGACAAAGCTCGAAACAGGGGGTATTAAGGAATTGTTACAACCCTTTTTGCGTATTCCCCTGTTGATCGGTGTTTTACTACCTATGTTCGCACATCTAAGCGGCATAGCGGCAATCATGTATTTCGCCCCCAACATTATCAATGAATCGGTTAAAAGCGTTGAAAGTGCCTTTTTGGGGGCCGTTTTGGTTGGGGTTGTCAATAGCGCATTTACCTTTGTGGCCATTTTGAACATTGAAAAATTTGGCCGTAGAAAACTGCTGTTGATCGGTGTGACCGGGGCATTCCTATCCTTAACGGGTGTAGGGGTATTAGTCGCCATGGGCTCCCAATATGTCATTATTCCCTTGCTGCTATACGTGGCAAGTTTTGCCTTTTCCTTTGGTCCCATTGTATGGGTCGTTATCAGTGAGATCTTCCAAACACGGGTACGTGGATTGGCAGTGGCTATCGGAAGTTTTTCACTTATGGTCACAGGTTTTTTCATTACGCTGACCAATCCTATCCTTATTGAAAATATTATGCCTTCGGGCACCTTTTTTCTATATGCCGTAATGACGCTTCCGGCCATTTGGTTCATCTGGAAGTTCGTCCCGGAGACCAAAGGAAAAACATTGGAGCAAATCGAAAAATATTGGCGGG
>NZ_JBATHS010000293.1:0-8420 GCF_049667165.1 Maribacter sp. | reverse complement strand
CTTCTAACCTTTCACCTCATTGGCCCATGCAAGTTAAACATGATATGGCGGCTTGTTGTTGTGATTCAGTGAATGTGAGTTATGAAGAATACTTCGACGAAATTACAGTTCCTATATTATACATAGGTTCGGAATTAGGTGGAGGTTTGGCTGGTTCATATACAAGCGGTTATACTGCGAGCACCGATATAGCAAATGTTGTCGTAACTGGTTATAGCCATGCCGATCTATGGTTTGCTTACGATGCGAATGAACTTGTTTGGAATCCATTGCGTAATTGGATTGTAAATCACAGGTAAAACTTAATGCTATATAGAAACATCGAAGGGGGTACACCCCCTCGATGTTTCTTGTTTGTAAACTTCATGGTATCCCATCTCTTTTTAGTTTTTCGATTTTGGTAGTCGGATAATATACCATGAAAAAAAACCCTGACGGATATAAATCGCGTCAGGGCTTAAACAACTAACCAACCTAAAAACTATCTTAGTGAGACCCGAATTTCAAAAGCCATAAGCGAATTGAAATTCGTTGGTCGAACTAACCCTGACAGAATCGTCAGGGTCTTTGTTCTTCTTTTATTTACTGCCTTCTTGAGCTTCTTGCCTGCGTGGCCCTCGAGCTACTACTTCTAGTACTGCTTCGTGTAGCTACACTTTTACTTCGAGCGGGCGCACTGCGAACCGTACTTTTACTGGCACTACGGGTAGTAGGCCTTTGGGCTACTGACCTTGGGGCACTTTTCGTAGTACTACTTCTCGTTACGGTAGTCCTTCGAGGGGTTTGGGTTACCGTCCTTTTGGCAACCGTACTTCGCTGTGGCGACTTTACCGTTGTTGATCGTTGGGTAACACTACGGTTACCGGATGATCTAACGTCATTTTTACGTACCGACCTTGTTTGTATCGTTTTTGATCTATCAACCGCTGTTCTACCGGCAACTTTACCGTTGTTGCTGTTTGATCGTGTACCTGAATTCCGTACGACTTCACCCCTTTGGGTATTGGACGTATAGGATTTATTATTTCTAGACACAGTTCTATTGCTTCGTAATCCATCATTTCTTCGCGTATTGTCAGCACGTTGTGCGACTCTCTTATCATTTCTGTAGATCGTAGCCCGTTCTCGACGAACTTGATTGTATCTGTGTTCCCTTCCAATTTTGGCATAAGCATGTCGCTTATTATATCTATATGGGTTGTAATAGGTATATCTATATGGCGTATAATATCTTCTGTAAGGTCTATTGAATACCAATGAGAATCCAATGGCAGGTCTTAAGAAGAAACTATGGAAAGGTCTGTATACATAATGCCTATTGTAGACATTGATGTAGCCGGTATGATAGTCATAGAATCCATTATGGTTGTAATATACATTCATACCACCCAATCGAGATACCCTATTGTTCCTATAATTGATATTGACATCACCAATCTGGGTGACACGACCATAATAGTCATAATAAATAGGAACATTCTCAACTTGTATCACTGCACCATAGTCATCGTATTGTGCATAGGGACTATAATCATATCCAGAATTCATGGTCACGCCGTTCTTACGACCTGATACATAATTCTCAATATAAAAATCGAACTCACCATCGGGATATACTGAAAACGTAATGCCATTCTCAACAAAAATGAACGAGTTATTATAATTATAAGCATTGCGTGTTGCAACCTTATCTTCAACTGTACTAGCCATGATACCAGTGGTACCTAAAATGAGGGCTGTAAAAAGGAGTACTAAATTTCTCATGATATAAGGTTTTAAATTCCCGAATGCAACTATTCACATTCGATTAGTATATACCAAACAGCGTGCCAAAAAATGGATAATGTTTATAAGATATTGATTATCAATTATTTAAAATATTATTAAAAGAACTATTCTAAGCTAATAGGTTCGTGGGTTTATGGATTTTTGAGTTTAAAAGTTTAAAAGTTTATTCGTTTAGGAGTTCTGAATTCAGGAATTCAGAAATTTAGGAGTTTTGAGTTTACGGGTTTAAGAGGTTGGGAGTTTACTACAGAAACCATTAATGCGTTATACGCGCAGCATTTGATTTTTTGTGAATTTCTGATTGGCATGGGTATACCTCGGGACAATTAAAAACTGAAACCTGATACGCTGCAGACCTTTTTATGGCACACCAATTCCGCTAATGCCCATGAATAGGATGCTCTCAAATAAATTTCAAAGGATGATCATTAATAACTCCGTCCTTCGAAAGCATCACTCATAACTTTTCCTTAAGATATCTCGCGGTATGGGAATCTTTATTTTTGATGATCTCCTCTGGAGTTCCAGTGGCCAAAAGGCGTCCACCATGATCACCCCCTTCAGGACCCAAATCAATAATATGGTCAGCGCATTTGATCAACTCAATATTATGTTCGATAACAATGACCGAGTGGCCTCTTGCGATCAACGCATCAAAAGATTTCAATAATTTCTTGATATCATGAAAATGTAAACCTGTAGTAGGTTCATCAAAAATGAACAAGGCTTTCTCTTTTGTGATTCCTTTTACTAGAAAGGATGCCAGCTTGATTCGTTGGGCCTCACCTCCTGAGAGGGTTGAGGAAGATTGTCCCAACGTAACATACCCCAAGCCAACTTCCCGCAGTGGGTTCAGTTTTCCAACAATTTTGGTTTGTCCGTGCTTTTCAAAAAAATCGATGGCGTCATCAATGGTCATATTGAGGAGATCGGCAATATTGGCCCCTTCAAAGGTTACTTCAAGTACTTCCTTCTTAAATCGTTTTCCACCACAGGTGTCGCATTCTAAATGCACATCGGCCATAAACTGCATCTCTACCGTAATCTCTCCCTCTCCCTTGCATTTTTCACAGCGACCACCGTCTACATTGAATGAAAAGTGTTTTGCCTGATACCCTCTGATCTTGCTTAATTTTTGGGCAGCGAACAAGGTCCTTATTTCATCGTAGGCCTTTATATAGGTCACCGGATTTGAACGCGATGATCTGCCAATAGGATTCTGGTCCACAAACTCAACATGCTTAATCGATTGATACTTGCCTTCAACCGAAGTAAATTGTCCGGCTTTTTCACCATACCCACCTACTTCCTTCAAGATAATGGGATAAAGTAATTTTCGCACCAAAGTACTTTTGCCACTTCCCGAGACGCCGGTAATAACGGTTAGCATATTCAGGGGAAAGGTTACATCTATATTTTTCAGGTTATTTTCCCTGGCACCTTTGATTTCAATATAATTTTTTGATGTTCTACGTTCCTTGGGAATGGCTATCTTTAGGGTGCCATTCAAATAACTTGCGGTCAGGGAAGAAGATTTTAGAACTTCGGCGAGCGTCCCATGTGCCACTACCTCACCACCATGTGTCCCAGCTTCAGGACCAATATCGATAACATCATCAGCGGCTTTCATGATATCTTCATCATGCTCGACCACGATGACCGTATTGCCCAAATCACGCAGTGATTTTAAAACGGCTATAAGATTTTCGGTATCCTTAGGATGCAATCCGATACTGGGTTCATCCAAAATATACATTGAGCCCACAAGACTACTGCCCAATGAGGTTGCCAAATTGATGCGCTGGCTTTCGCCTCCCGAAAGGGTGTTCGATTTTCTGTTTAAGGTAAGGTAATCAAGGCCCACTTTTTTCAAAAAGCCCAATCGGGTATTGATTTCCTTCAATAATCGATCGGCTACTTGTGCATCGAATTCATTTAGCGAAAGTTCTTTGAAAAAAACCGTTAATTGTTTTATAGGTAATTCAACCAAATCCGTAATCGACTTCGTATCGATTTTTACATAATTGGTCTCTTTGCGTAACCGTTTCCCACGACATTCATTACATTTTGTCTTTCCCCGATACCGCGAGAGCATGACCCTATTCTGAATTTTATAGCTCTTCTCTTCCAACATGGAGAAAAATCGATGCAATCCGGTAAAATGTGAATTGCCATCCCAAACCAATTGTTTCTGGGCTTCTGAAAGTTGAAACCAAGGCTTGTGGATAGGAAAATCGAATCTATAGGCATTGTTGACCAGTTCATCACGATACCAGCCCATGCTCTCACCCCGCCATGGGAATATGGCATTTTCATAGACCGAAAGGGCAGTATTGGGTATGACCAAATCCTCATCAATACCTATTACATCGCCATAACCTTCACATTTAGGACAGGCTCCGTACGGATTGTTAAAGCTGAAGAGGTGCACATTGGGTTCTAAAAACGACATTCCGTCTTTTTCGAACTTATTATTGAATACGGTTTGTTTGCCCGAAGCTAGTTCTTCGATGATACATTCTCCCTTGCCCTCAAAAAAAGCGGAATCAACGGCATTGGCCAGACGATTGTAAAAATCTTCATCGTTTTTGGTGATGATCCGGTCGATGACAAGGTCAAAGGTATGCCCAATATTCCCTGGGGCCATATCAATACGAATCACCTTGTCCTTGAATTTGATCCTGGCATAGCCCTGTTTTGAAAGCAATTGTAGTGATTTGATGGGATCCCTATCCTTTTTGATGGTGATAGGGGCCAACAATAATAGTTTTTCACCTTCCTTAAAGGTCTGAACGTATTTGATCACGTCTGAGACCGTATGTTTTTTTACCTCTTCGCCCGATATGGGGGATATCGTCTTCCCAATACGGGCATACAATAATTTCAAATAATCGTAGATTTCCGTACTCGTGCCTACGGTTGAACGAGGATTGGTCGAATTGACCTTTTGTTCTATGGCAATCGCAGGGGCGATTCCTTTTATATAATCTACTTTGGGCTTGTTCAATTTTCCCAAAAATTGTCGGGCATAGGAAGACAGGCTCTCCACATACCTTCTTTGCCCTTCGGCATATAGCGTATCAAAGGCCAAACTCGATTTACCCGAACCGGAAAGCCCTGTTATCACTACGAGTTTATTTCGGGGGATGACCACGTCAAGGTTCTTCAAATTGTGCAGATTGGCACCTTTGATGATGATGTTTTCCTTGGGATCAATGTCTTGCAATGCGGGCATATACTTGTTTAGGACGGCAAAGATACAATAAGTGGAATGCTTTTGCCAGTTAAGTAGTTCCACGTGCTAAATTCTTTATTATAACACGACTATTTTTTTATAACCTATAATTTTTTCTATATTTGAGCCTAATAAAAAGTTAACAAGCCTATACGAAGACAATTACTTTTTAAAATTAGTGTGGACCCACAAGGCCTTTCCCAATGGATAGGGCCCATAGTTTTAACCCAAAAAAGTAATTGCCATGGAACTTCAAAAAGCAGATTCCCTACTTATACAGCATTATATTAACGGAGATGAAAGAGCTTTGTCTACCCTTATAAATAGGCATAACCAACGACTTAGTAGCTTTATTTACTCAAAGGTCAATGACCGTGAAATAACAGAGGATATTTTTCAGGATACCTTTATTAAGGTCATACGCACCTTAAAGAAAGGGAACTATAACGAAGAAGGGAAATTTTTGCCATGGGTCATGCGGATTGCCCATAACCTGATTATAGATCATTATCGTAAAAATCGCAGAATGCCTTATTTCAATGGCTCAAGTACCTTTGATATATTCTCGGTCATTGAAGATGAGAAGTTGAATATTGAAAAACAACTCATAAAAAAACAGATTGATAAGGATTTGTTGCTTCTAATCGAAGAGTTGCCCCTAGAGCAACGGAATGTTTTGGAAATGCGCATGTTCAAGGATATGAGTTTTAAGGAAATTTCCGAGAATACAGGGGTAAGTATAAACACCGCCTTGGGAAGAATGCGCTATGCATTGATCAATTTAAGGAAGATCATCGAGGAGAATAACATTGTTTTAACGAATTAATCATAACATAGGTCGAGCATCCCATAATTTTGACGAATTAAAAGACCTTAGGTCGAACGTATTCACTATATTTAAACTTGTGGCGTTTTTTAAGTGAAACAATACTGTAACAAATATGGAGAAATTTTACGTCGATAATAAGAAAAATTGCCAAATAGTAAAGGCAAAACCTGAAACCATTGATTTTTTATTGAGCTATTCGAAAGCTTTGAAAATAAATGACATTAAAGGTATAAAGTTTGAAAGTAACATGAACTGAATGTTCAACGATCATATTGATCTGATAAAAAAGCCCTCATTATAATGATAATGGGGGCTTTTTTATTCAAACAATTCGAAAGCTGAAATCCACTATCAAAATTATTCAATATAGATGGATGAAGTAAGGCACACCATTTTGTGATCCCCATAACTGCCAAAGACCCTAATTATTGTATTAAAAATCAAAATTGATTGTTTCACATCATATTACAAGGGTTTGACAACATAGTTTTTTCCACACTCACCCTTTTCTCTAGTTTTAGGTCATAATTAAAGAATAGCACAATAAATATTGAAAACGGCGATACACGTAAAGTGAAGACCAAATAACTATAATCAAGCTTAAACAAAAGAAGCCCTAAACTTAAAAGTACTCTGCATGGAACTACAAATCGAAGATTCAATACTGGTAAGAGATTACATCAGTGGAGATGAAAAGGCCCTGGAAATCTTAATCAATAGACACAATCAACGTATATCAAGTTTTATTTACTCCAAAGTATTGGATAGGGATATTACCGAGGATATTTTTCAGGACACCTTTATCAAAGTAATCAAAACCTTAAAAAAAGGGACGTACAGTGAAGAAGGTAAATTCTTGCCTTGGGTAATGCGAATTGCCCACAACCTTATCATCGATCATTTTAGGAAAAACAAAAGAATGCCGATGTTCGAAGGGAGTGATGACTTCAACATTTTCTCTGTTATAGGGGATGATAAGTTAAATGCCGAGAAGCAATTGATCGAAGATCAGATCAATACGGACCTAAGAAGCCTTATTGATGAGTTGCCCGATGATCAAAGGGAAGTACTATTAATGCGTATATATAAAGATATGAGTTTCAAGGAAATCTCAGAAAACACAGGCGTTAGTATCAATACCGCCTTGGGGAGAATGCGTTACGCCCTAATAAACCTTAGAAAAATCATAGACAAGAACAAGATCGTGCTTACAAATTCATAAGGAATCTTGGGTTAAAACAATAATATGATTTTAGTTGCGTTATTTAAACATAACAATGCTATAATCAATATGGAAAAAATTTACTTTGAGAGCCAAAAGAAGAGCAGTCCAATTATGGCCTGTCGGGAAACAATACAGTTTTTGACCAATTTTTCTAAATCACTATGTATTGTTCATCAAAACGAAATGCAGTTCGAAATAAACTTAAATTGAAAAAAAAACCCGCTAATTAGCGGGTTTTTAACTTTTTATAATAATCGTTGACCACCGATCTTCTCCCAATGGTCTTAGTGATGACATCCTTATCAAGGTCCCACCCTCGGGCGGGGGAATACTCACGACCATACCAAATTATCTGTAAATGAAGATCGTTCCATAATTCCCTGGGGAAAATTCGTTTCGCATCTTTTTCTGTCTGCACCACATTTTTACCATTTGAAAAACCCCATCGGTACATCAGTCTATGAATATGGGTATCTACTGGGAAAGCGGGCGTTCCAAAGGCTTGGGAAACAACGACGCTTGCCGTTTTATGGCCCACCGCTGGCAATTCCTCCAATAGAGCGATATCATTTGGGACCTTTCCGTCATATTTATCTATTAAAATATGGGACAGGCCATAGATGCCTTTCGATTTCATAGGTGACAGGCCAACGGGTTTTATGATATCCCGGATTTCATCCACGGTCAATTTTACCATGTCATACGGATTGTCGGCCTTGACAAAAAGCTTGGGCGTGATTTTGTTTACCATCACATCGGTACTTTGAGCGGACAAAAGCACTGCGATCAATAGCGTATAAGGGTCCGCATGGTCTAAAGGTACCGGTATCGAAGGGTAGAGTTCCTGCAAAGTTCTTATGGTAAAACCGACCTTTTCCTTTTTTGTCATTTAAAGCTTAATTTAGCGATACATTACGAATGGCTAATTTATTAAAATCGATTATGAAAACATTGCAAGTAGGAGATAAAGTCCCCGATTTTATGGCGAAAGACCAAGATGGAAACACTTTAAAACTATCGGACTACCACGGAAAAAAATTGATTGTATTTTTCTATCCCAAGGCCAGTACTCCAGGGTGTACCACGGAAGCCTGCAATTTAAGGGACAATTATGCTGAATTACAAGCCCAAGGCTACCAATTATTGGGGGTTAGCGCCGATTCACAAAAAAGACAGGCGAATTTTAAGGACAAATACGATTTCCCATTTCCGCTTTTGGCCGATGAGGACCACACCGTTATCAATACCTTTGGTGTTTGGGGTCCCAAAAAATTCATGGGCAGAACGTATGATGGAATACATCGAATGTCATTTGTAATCAATGGGGAAGGTGTTGTAACCAA
>NZ_JBATHS010000292.1:0-3510 GCF_049667165.1 Maribacter sp. | reverse complement strand
CATTGGTGTGGAAAGCACCCTTGGTAAAGGAAGCACTTTTACCGTACAAATACCGATAACCAATACCGCCGTTAAAACCCTAGACGCTAAAATAACGGTTGAACCCCTTATTAAAAAAACAGCACATACTGCGGTAACCGAACCGTTAATTTTTGATGAGGGCTCTTCCTTACCCCTGGCACTCATTATTGAGGATAATGAAGATGTGGCCCATTATTTAAAAACCTGTCTCAAGGGCAACTACCAAACTATGCATGCCAGCAATGGGATAATAGGAATAGAAATGGCGTATGAAAATATACCCGATGTCGTGATCAGTGATGTAATGATGCCCGGTAAAGATGGGTTTGAAGTATGTGCAACCCTAAAATCGGACGAGCGTACGGATCATATACCCATTATCCTCTTAACGGCGAAGGTAACTACGGAAGATCGGTTGGCAGGGCTTTCCCATGGAGCGGATGCCTATTTGGCCAAACCCTTTAACGAAAAGGAATTGTTTATCCGATTAAATCAACTGGTATTACTCCGAAAAAAATTGATCGACAAAATCCAGAAAGATGGGTTGCACAAATTTTTGGATAAAAAGGAAGAAAGTCCAGAATCGAAGTTTCTTCAAAAGGTCATACAAGCCATAAATGAGGATTTAGGTAATTCCGCTTTTGGTTCGGGTGAACTTTCCAGTAAATTACATTTAAGCGAATCCCAGATCTATAGAAAACTAAAAGCCATTACGGACAAATCCACAGCAGTCTTTATACGATCTATCCGTCTGCAAAAGGCGAAAGAAATGATCGAGACCACAGATAAAACCATCTCCGAAATCGCCTATGAGACCGGTTTTAACGATCCTTCTTGGTTTAGTCGTGCCTTTAAGGAAGAGTTTGGGGTTGCACCTAGTGACATATCTAAATAATTAATTTTATACTTATTATTATTTGTGATTGCATTTTTTTGCAATAATGACAATAGGTTTTTCTGATCCTTTCACAAATACTGCTAGAGTTTGAATGAATAGTGCATCCCATTCAAGGCTAGTATGGTTAACATTGTAGTACTTCCCCCTTAACAGTAATTCAAAAAAACAAGTACGATCTGCCATGAAAGATGATACCACCTATCTTATCAAAAAATTAAGACTCCAAGTCACTGTATGCTGCAGTTTGATGGTGTTGATCGGTATAGCGACCCTACTGTTTTATTTTGATGTGTTTGCCAAAGATCCCATACAGGTTGTGGATATTACACTAGGCCCCATAGAAACGAAATATGATATTTCATTATTGGACGATTCTGCTGAAAATGTAGAGCTAAAATTAGGTCATGAACTTTTCATAAACACACCAAAATATATCGGCCCTGACAATGGCAACCCAGACATGGTTTATGCCGGAAATAGATTGGCATGCAATAATTGTCATTTACAATCGGGTACCAAACCCTTTTCAGCACCGCTCATTGGGATCATTAACCGATTTCCACAGTTCAGGGGTAGGGAAAATAAAATAGGTACCATCGAGGAACGTATCAATGGGTGTATGGAACGCAGTATGAACGGTAGAATACTACCTCCTGACGGAAAAGAAATGCAGGCCTTTATTACCTATTTGACCTGGCTAAGTCGGTTTGCGCCAGAAGACGGAAAGGTAGCTGGCCAAGGGTTCGTCAAAATTGAAATTCCGAACAGAAAAGTGGACCTTATTCATGGGCAACAGGTTTTTGAAACGAACTGCATCGTCTGTCATGGTAAAAATGGGCAAGGAGTTAAAACAGCAGGTAGTTTTAGGTATCAATTTCCACCCCTTTGGGGTAAGGACTCTTATAATAACGGGGCAGGAATGACCCGTGTGATCACAGCGGCCCAGTTCATTAAGGCCAACATGCCCTTTGGCACCACCCATGATGCCCCTGTATTGAGTGATGAAGAAGCGTATGATGTTGCAGGCTACATCAACCATCATCAACGACCAGAGAAACCGAACCGGGAAGCCGATTTCCCCGATTTGACTAAAAAACCAGTGTCAACCCCCTATGGGCCCTATGCTGACAATTTCCCTATAGAGCAACACCGTATAGGTCCTTTTCAACCTATTATGGATTTTTATAAAAGTGAATTCAATATTGTTAAATCTAAATAGGGCCAAGCGTAAAGAAAATGTCTTGTAGCCATTTTTAGCAAAGGAGCCAGCCGGCGCGTTGGCGTTATAAACAAGAATGTTTCATGGAGAAATCGAAGATTCAAATGCTTTTTAAAACAATAACGTAGGATGTGAATAATTACTTCTTGCAGAATATTAATCAAATAAATATATACAAATGAAAACAAAGACAAATTCTAGAAGAAACTTTATGGGTGCCATGATGCTTGGTGCCACCGCCAGTACACTTTCAGTACTTGGCAATCCGGTATTTGCGGGTATGACCGATTTTAACGAAACCCAAATGAACGAAGCCGATGACTGGTTTAAGCAAATAAAAGGGACACACCGTATCGTTTATGATGGAAACTATCCGCACAAAGGGTTTCCGATAATTTGGAACTGGGCGTTCTATTTATCCAACAATGAAACTGGATCCCCAGACGATGATATTACGGCCATGACCGTTTTACGTCATGATGGAATTCCATTTGCCTTTAATTCTTCCCTTTGGAAGAAGTACCCATTGGGAGAGGTTTTCCATGTTAAAAAGGCAGACGGGACCACCTATGATCGAAATCCGTATTATGAACCCCAAGAAGGTGATTTTCCACTTCCTGTAATCCAAGGCATAAAAGATATGCAAGCCCGAGGTGCCATGTTCTGTGTGTGCAATTTGGCCATTTCGGTATACAGTGGCGCTGTGGCCCAACAAATGGGATTGGATCCAAAGGAAACGTATGAAGAATGGATAGCAGCCGTATTGCCAGGAATTCAAGTAGTACCCTCAGGGGTTTGGGCGTTGGGTAGGGCGCAAGAGAATGGTTGTGGTTACATCTTTGCATGAGAGTGATCGGATAACAGTACTCAGTAGAAAGTAAACAGTGATAAGTGATAAGTAAACAGTAAGTAATAATCAGTAAATAAATGAAATATGAAAACAATTATAAACGTAGTATTAGCATGCCTATGTATGACCATGGCATTCGCCCAAGAAAAACCTGTAAAAATAGTATTCGATGTCACCAGTAGCAATACCGGGGTTCACGAATCCACCATGCGACATGTGAAAATGATGTCGAAGGCCTACCCCGATTCAAAGTTCGAGGTGGTCATGTATAGTGGCGCCTATGAAATGGTCGTGAAGGACAAGTCGACCGTATCGGCCGACATGGAAGCACTGGCCAAAAACGACAACGTAGATTTTGTGGTTTGCCAGGCATCCTTGAATCGCCATGAAATCGATGCTTCGGAACTCATCACAGGGGTTCGGGCTGTACCTGACGGCATTCTTGAGATCATTCAAAAACAAGGACAAGGTTGGGGATATATAAAAGAAGGACAATAAATATCCTCGGGCCAAGCCCACGGG
>NZ_JBATHS010000291.1:0-10859 GCF_049667165.1 Maribacter sp. | reverse complement strand
TGCTATAGTAGGCGTGAATGGCATAGGTAAATCTACCCTGCTACGTACCCTTGGAAAGGTGCAGTCGAAAATATCAGGGGCAATACATGTTGATGGCAAAGAATTAAAAAACTATGCCCCAATGGAGCTGGCATCGACCATAAGTATTGTTTTGACCGAACCTATGGCCTCTAAGAACCTGACCGTATTGGAACTGATTGCCTTGGGACGACAACCGTATACCAATTGGATAGGTAGATTATCGACAACGGACAGGACCAAGATCCATGAGGCTATTTCTATGGTCGATTTGGAAACCTTGAAAAACAAAAAATGTTACGAACTTAGCGATGGACAATTACAGCGGGTGATGATCGCCAGGGCATTGGCCCAAGACACTTCCGTAATTCTTTTGGATGAACCAACTTCACATTTAGACCTGCACCATAAAGTGAGGATCTTGAAGCTTTTGAAACAAATCGCCCATAAAACCCAAAAAACCATACTGTTCACAAGTCATGAGATTGAAATGGCCATTCAACTCTGCGATAAAATATTGATCATGAATCAGGACAGCCATGAGTTTGGCGAGCCTTGTGAATTGATCCAGAAAAAATCCTTCGAACGCCTTTTCCCCCAAGATGCGGTCATGTTCGATGCCAAAACAGGGTCATTTAAAATAAAAAAGTAAGCAGATAAGGCCGATATTTTTTAAAGTCAAACCTTTATCTTTACTTCAAAGAAGTTAGAATCCAAATGAACGAATATCTTATATATCTATTGGTTGGACTGATTTGCCTTGCTGCTGGGTACTTTTTGGGCAATTATATCCAAAGCCTTAAAACCAGATCAAACCAAAGTACGCTTGAAGAAGAAAAAAGGCAACTCAACCTTGCCAAATCCCATTTGGAAAACCGAATCCTCGGATTGGAAAACGAAAAGGAGGAGCTGCGTTCGGAAAAGGAACACTTGGGAAATGAAATAGTTAGGTATCAGGCCGATTTGGAATATCTGGACTTAAAAAACAAGGAACAAAAAGGGGAGGTCGAAAAATTGCAGGAGAAATTCACTAAGGAGTTTGAAAATCTGGCCAACAAGATCCTTGATGCAAATAGCAACAAATTCACGGAACAGAACCAAAAGAACATCAAAAATCTCCTTTCCCCCTTACAGGAAAAGATAAAAACGTTCGAGGAAAAGGTCGAATTTTCACAGAAGGAAAGTATCAGCATGCACTCTGCCTTAAAAGAACAGTTGTTGAACCTTCAAAGTCAAAATCTTAAAATCACCCAAGAAGCCGAGAATTTGACCAAGGCCTTAAAAGGGGATAGTAAAATGCAAGGGAATTGGGGGGAATTGGTCTTGGAGCGCGTTCTTGAAAAATCAGGTCTGGAAAAAGATCGGGAGTATTCCGTACAACAGAGCTTCACCAGGGAGGATGGATCTAAAGTACTTCCCGATGTGATCATTCACCTGCCCGATGGGAAAAAGATGGTGGTCGATTCGAAGGTATCCCTCACGGATTATGAACGTTATATCAATGCCGAGGAAGACCTACAGGAGAAATTCCTTAAAGACCATATCAACTCCATTCGAAAGCACGTAGACCAACTATCGGCCAAAAAATATGAGGATCTGTATGAAATGGAGAGTCCTGACTTTGTACTGATGTTCATTCCCATAGAACCGGCTTTTGCCATCGCCATCAACCAGGACCCATCGCTTTACAACAAGGCATTCGAACAGAATATCGTGATTGTGACCCCATCTACACTTTTGGCTACCTTACGTACCATAGACAGTATGTGGAACAATGAAAAGCACCAAAGAAACGCCATTGAAATTGCACGTCAGGCCGGGGCCTTATACGATAAGTTTGAAGGTTTTGTCACCGATTTGACCCGGGTGGGCAAAAAAATGGATGAGGCTAAAACTGAATATAAAGGCGCTATGAACAAATTGGTGCAAGGACGGGGTAATTTGGTGACTAGTATCGAAAAATTGAAAAAAATGGGCGCCAAGACCAAAAAATCCATGCCCGAATCAATCCTGAAGCGTGCCCAGGAAGATGATTTTGAAGAGGAACCTAAACTTAAATTATGAAAAAAATCCTTGTATTGACCCTAACGGCAATAATTGCCGTTTTCCTTTTGATATATGCCTTTATCTACTTCGTACCCTATAGTGAGGGGGTACGTTCTGGGGAATTGATCAAAATAAGCCGCAAAGGGGTTTTGACCAAAACATGGGAAGGAGAAATCAGTCAAGGTATTTCAGGGGCCCAGATATTCGCATTCTCCGTATTGGATACCGATAAGGAGGCCATAGAAAAGTTGAAGGAGTACCAGGGGGAATATGTAAAACTGGAATACATGGAGCGGTATGCCACTTTTTTCTGGCTGGGAGACACCAAGTACTTTGTTACCAAGGTAGAAAAGGAACAATCACCCCATTTTAGATAGTTGTCTATGAAGCCCTTTAAAACAGCCACAGAATCACATGTATCGATTACGGAATTGATGCTACCCTCCCATTCCAATTTTAGTGGGAAGGTGCATGGCGGCCATATTCTGAATCTTATGGATCAAATTGCATTTGCCTGCGCCTCAAGGCATTCACAACATTATTGTGTTACAGCGTCGGTGAACAAGGTTGATTTTTTGAATCCCATAGAAGTTGGGGAGTTGGTCACGCTTAAGGCCTCGGTCAATTACACCGGTCGTACATCAATGGTAGTGGGGGTTCGTGTGGAATCGGAAAATATTACAACCGGCGAGAAAAAACATTGTAACTCATCGTATTTCACCATGGTGGCTAAAGATGAAAATGGTAAAAATGTATCGGTCCCGGGATTGATTATCGAGGACCATCAGGGCATAAGACGTTTTAGCCGTAGTATTAGGCGCAAGGAACAAGCAAGAAAAAGGGGATCGAAGTTCAAAGCTTCAAAGTTCAAGGTAGAGGACTATTTGGAGCAATTAAAAGACGAAAACATCAAGATTGAGCTGCAGTAAGTTCCTTTGCGGCCTCTCTGTCCAAAAACCATATTAGTTTTCCTGATACGGGGGAAACCAAAGTTGCTGGATAAGCCTCGTAACCTCCTTCATGATTGATAATTTCCTTTACTTTTTGTGACTTGTTGCCACCAGTGACCAAGAACGCTACTTTTTTGGCATTGTTGATGAGTTTCCCCGTTATGGTAATTCGTTTTTGCCCTGAATCGGGATGCGTGGCGACCTCACAATTTTCTTTGGAATACCACAATGCTATTTCATGAGGAAAAATTGAGGCCGTATGTCCATCATCACCCAAACCCAATATAACTAAATCAAATTGTGGAGTATCATTGTCATTAGGCAATTCTTTTTCCAATATCCTGCCGTATCGGATAGCCTCGTCCTCAGGACCATTTTCCCCGTGAATACGATGAATATTTTTTTTGGGAATATCTATTTTTGATAGTAAATGATCCACTGTCATCCCGTAGTTACTATCACCATGCGTTGGAGCTACACAGCGTTCATCTCCCCAGTATAAATGGACCTTCGACCAATCGATTTCATCGCTATAGTTTGTCGCTAACTCATCAAAAACCACTTTGGGCGTACTACCCCCTGAAAGTGCAATATGAACAGATGCCCTGGATTGGATCAGTATTTTTAAATATTCCGAAAAATGCCTTGCAGCATCGAATTTTGTGCTATAAATTTTGAGTTCCATGTATTTAATCAATAAAGCAAGAAATTTGGTTTAACAGCGGAATTTGTTCATCGTACAACTTTAAAAATTATAGCGCGAAGGTTTCACTAACAAATCATACAGAATCCCGGGTCATCTGCCAAATTTTCTCCTGGGTTTCTCCACATATAGGTACCCTCCATCAACTCATCTGTATTTTTAGGGCCCCAAACCCCGGCAGAATATCCGTACGTCTTAACATCCTTTCCATTTTCCCAGTAGTCAAGGATAGGATCTACGAATTCCCAGGCCGCCTCTACCTCATCTGCCCTTGCATAAAGGGTAGCGTCCCCTTGCATGGCATCCAATAAAAGGCGTTCATAGGCCTGCATTACATCGTTATCCGCAAGACTTGAATAGTAAAAATCCAAATTTGCCCGTTCTACCTTAAATCCCTGTCCAGGAACTTTCACCCCAAATTTTATCAAAATACCTTCATCGGGCTGAATACGGATGATCAATTTATTATCCTTGTTATGAATCTTAGTGTCGTTGAAAATCTGATGATGGGGAGATTTAAAATGGACTACTACCTCGGTAACCTTGGTTGGCATCCTTTTAGCCGTACGTACGTAAAAAGGTACATCTTTCCAACGCCAGTTATCCACATAGAATTTTATGGCCGCAAAAGTTTCCGTCGTAGATTGGGAATCCACACCTTCCTCTTCTCGGTAGCCTTTAACTTTTTTGCCATCAATTACAGCGGCAACATATTGTCCCCTAATGGTGTGCCTGTCAAGGGTTTCTTCATCCCTCATGATACGTAATGATTTCAGTGCCTTTACCTTTTCATTTCTAATTTCTTCTGCACTATCACCAATAGGTGGCTCCATCACCACCAGTGAAACGATCTGTAACAAATGGTTTTGAAACATGTCGCGTAAAGCACCAGACTTATCGTAGTATCCCCCTCTTTTTTCTACCCCTACGGTTTCTGCATTCGTAATTTCCACGTGGTGGATATAATTCCTGTTCCAAAGGGGTTCAAAAATACTATTGGAAAAACGGGTCACCAACAAATTTTGGACCGTCTCTTTTCCCAAATAATGGTCTATCCTATAAATCTGGGATTCCGTAAAATATTGCTGCAGTCCTTTGTTCAGGTTTTTGGCAGTTTCCAGGCTATATCCAAAAGGTTTTTCAACAATCAGCCGTTTCCATCCTTCAGATTCATTACTAAGACCTTCCTTAGAAAGATTTTTGGCTATCGTCTCATAGAGATTAGGGGGTGTTGATAAATAGAAAATATAGTTGTTATCCGTTCCGAACTTTGAATTAAGGTCAGCTATTCGATGGTTTATTTCAGAATAATCCGTATCGTAGTCACTTCCTAAATCTTGATAAAATATTTTGTCGGCGAATGAAGTGCTCGATTTTTCCTCCTCACCCTTCAATTTATCCTTTAAATACTGACTTTCGAATACCACTTTTTTTCTAAACTCCCCATCAGTCAAATTACTTCGACTGACACCCAATACGACAAAATTTTCTGGAAGATAGCCTCCTTTGTGTAAATCGAAAAGAGCGGGAATCAACTTCCGTGCGGTTAAATCCCCCGAGGCTCCAAAAATGATCAATAGTTGATTCGCTGTTTTATTCATACTTCAATTATAAAGGACGTTCCTAATAATATATTTCAATGGAACCACATAAGTGCTCCTTCAAGCAAGGTTTGAAAACGGAAAAGCCCGTAATTCGATATTTTAAATTAATTTTGGGGATGACCTAAAAATGTTTAAGCCTTACAATTTACAACAAGCTTACTTAATACTTATAAAAGTCGTTAAATAATACAAAAACAAGCATATGGAACACAATACATACGATTTTGGATTGGTAGGCCTTGGGGTCATGGGGCGTAATTTCATTTTGAATGTTGCGGACAAGGGTTTTAGTGCCTTTGGTCATGATATGGACGATGAAAAAGTATCGTCATTATTGAAGGAAGCGGATAAAGCCCATAACATAAATGCCTCAACACAGGTAAAAACCTTTGTTGATGCGTTACACCTTCCTCGAAAAATCATGCTCTTAGTACCTGCTGGCAAAGTGGTTGACGCTGTCATTGAAGGTCTTCTTCCTTATTTGGATGTTGGGGATATCATCATTGACGGTGGTAATTCATTTTTCAGGGATACCGACCGTAGGGAATCCTATCTGAAATCAAAGGACATCCATTTTTTCGGTGCTGGCGTATCCGGAGGGTCCAAAGGGGCCAGATTCGGACCGAGTATCATGCCCGGTGGATCTAAAGAGGCCTATCAGGAAGTAAAACCTATTTTTGAAGCTGTAGCGGCCCATTTCAATGGGGAAGCCTGTGTGGCCTATTTAGGACCAAAATCAGCTGGGAATTACGTGAAAATGGTACACAATGGCATTGAATATGGATTGATGCAGTTGACCTCCGAAATCTACGATATCCTAAAAAAAGTGGGGGGATACACGAATCCCGAGTTGCATAAGCTCTTTGACACTTGGAACCAGGGACGGCTTCAGTCCTTCCTCATTGAAATAACAGCAGACATCCTCAACAAAAAAGACGATCAAGGCGATGGGTATCTGGTCGATCAGATCTTAGATAAGGCCAAACAAAAGGGCACCGGGAAATGGACCTCCCAGAATGCCATGGATTTGGGCATACCCACCCCTTCCATCGATATTGCCGTTAGCATGCGGGAATTATCTGCATTTAAAGAAGAACGCCTTCGGGCCAATGCTTTATATCCCAGAAATAAATCGGGAAGTCAGGATAAGAAAATGTTGGAGGAATGGGCCGAAGCAGCGCTGTATTTTGGTTTTGTACTTACGTATGCACAAGGCTTCCATCAACTGTCCGAAGCTTCCAAGGAATATGGTTATGAACTGGATATGCCCACAGTCGCCAAAATTTGGCGCGCAGGTTGTATCATTAGGGCAGCCTTGTTGGAAGATATTACCGATGCCTTTGAGAAAGACAAGGATATTTCACATTTATTGTTGAATGCTGGTTTCGCCTCCAAAATCAACCCTACACTGCCTGCAGTCCGAAATCTCACAGCCCAAGGCATCAACAATGGGATACCCCTCCCAGGGTTGAGCAATGCATTGACCTATTTTGACGGATTTACCGCTGACCGTTTGCCCTTGAATTTGATCCAGGCCCAACGCGATTATTTTGGTTCCCATACCTATGAGCGCTTGGACAGACCCGGTATTTTTCATACGGAATGGGAAGACTAGAAGCCATTGTGGAATGATCCCTTTGGAATGGATTCAACACAATTTGAAGAATTTTTAAAAAGAATCAATCAACTTACTCCTGCCCACAGGCCGCTTTTCGGTACGATGAATGTAAATCAAATGATTTGCCATTGCACCGATTTTTGCCTTTTCCTTAAGCTTACCGCATTCCGATACGTATTTACACCCTTCCAAAAATATGGTACTGCATTGATTCAATCTACTTAAAAGTATCAAATACCACTATCATTTTGAAATGTCATAAACCTATAAACCGGTCTTAAAACTAGACTCAAGTGCTTAATAAAAGCCAGTTTTATATTGCCTTCATAAACGGGCAATTAGTATCCTGCCTAAGAAATACCCTTTTGATTCAGTAGGAAATCATCGAGGTAAAAGGCTCCGAATATTTTGATACCCTGCCGACCACTGGGGCCATCGTAGCAAATACCTCGATTTTCCTTGACATATACGACATATCCCTGTTTATTTTGCCTAAACTTAATGCTATAGGGGTCTCTATCGTCATTTCAGCTTCATTCGCGGTCAGAATAACATTCTTTTGCCCCATGAAATCATCCTTTCTGTCAGATGCTACCGGTAAGACCCTGCTTTCATCCCAATTCGGGAGTACCAATGGTGCGTCGACATTACCGTGTATGTCATATACAAAAAGGTGCAAACAATAGGGCATTTGCAATTGCAGATCCAATGGATGGAACTGGATCTTGGTCAATACAATGATGTCATTTACAGCGTCCCCTACATGGATGTGTTTGGGTACGTGCTTTAGTTCTACGGACAGTATCTTTGCCATGGGTCAGTATTTTTTTGTGTTTACAAATTTCTTCTTCACAGAGACCAGAATCCCAACGATGACCCCTACGCTAAAACTGCCAAGGATAATAAGCACCCGTGACATGGACAATTTCCAAAAGACAAACCTTACATCCGTAACTTCGGAGTTTTGAAGCGAAAATATCACGATAACAGTGGCGAATAGGATTGCCAAAATGGTTTTTAGTTTCATCTGCTTCTATTTTTATTTTTTAATGGTCAGATGTAATCCACTGATTTAAACTTGGGTTCATTTTCAACGTTGATTTTCCCAGATTGTTTTTTAACAAATCATGAATCCAAAAATCTGTTCTATATCTTTTATGACACAAGGTATTTAAAAAGTCACATAAATTAGCCAATAAACACGAAAAAAAAGAGCCGTTCGATTCCTTTCGAACGGCCCAATTTAATTGAGTTTGTAATAAAAAAAAGTGCATTCTAAAAAGCCATGGCCTATCCTGGTTTATTTTGAAAAGACTTCGACCAGTCCATTGCCATAGGTTATCGTAAACTTGGTGAAATTATCCTGAAAGGTAATATCCAAATTTTCGTTGCCTGTACTGCCATTTGGGGTCAATTGAAAAATGTTATCCCCTAAATTTTCCCATTTCCCCTTCAGAATTACCGCCACATCGCAATTGGTAGACCCTTCCCCTGCAAATGTTGTCTTGGAGTATGATCCATTTGAGGAAAATACGTAAGTAACCTGTTCGTTACATACTATTTCTTCTACAAGCTGACTGTTGTTGATGTAATAGTCCAGGTTCCAAGTTCCATAAAGATTATTTGTCCCCGAAGGTGTACTTGGGCCATCATCATCTCGCGAACAATTGGGCATTAGAATTATTAGTGCCAGTAGGCTAATAGTATAAAATATTTTTTTCATGATATAGATTTTATTGTATTTTTTCATAATTGGGTGCTCTAAAATGAAAACTTGTACCCAACCGCAATTTGATTGTAATCAAACGAATTTCGCATCGTATAGTCCACATATACATTCTTATGTAAAAAAGGAAGTTCTGATCCAATAATGATATTGTAAAACCCTTTGGTGTCATCGGCAATACTACCAAAACCTAGACCGGCACCAACATATGGATTTACTTTATCGGTATTGATGGCGAAAGGAAAAACCACATTCCCCGAAATACCATACGATGTACCTTCGCCAAAGCCTATATACGCTTCTGGCATGAACTGTAAGGGTGTTTTATTAATGTCATAATGCAGCCTAAAACCTATATTCGCCGTTGATGCACCTCCATAGTTGAATCCCAAGATACCCGAAGCGTTTCGATATTGCAACATTTTTACCCCGTCGGATACATTTTCCCTTTCCATAATCCCGCCCTGATCGTTCAAGTTTGGGATTACCGTATCGTCTTTTGATTCTGAACTTGGGGTTACCACAACGATCTGTTCCTTATTGTCGTTGTCTGCGATTCTAGCGGTATTTCTATCGATTTTTTTGCTAAGATCATTCAATTTATCCATAATACGATCAGACATTACGGAAACCCTATCGTTCTCATTCTCATTTTGCTGTAATTGAGGTTCGTCGTAAGACCCAGTACCCTTAGTGGCATTTGCTTCCAATAACAATTTCTCAAGTAGCACTATCCGCTTGTTCAATTGATCCATCTGCTGTTGTTGCAGTTGTGGAGCCATCTGCTGTTGCGGCATTTCGTAAGATGCTTTAGGCTCAGGAGTTTCATCCAAGCCATTCAAAATTCTTTCTATCAAAGATTCGAATTCTGCCGGGGTCATTCTAATAAGTTCGGATTTTTCAGGAGCTTTCAAGGTAGCGGCCTCCACTTGGGCCTGTACTGGCTCTTTTTGCTTGACCGATTTTATTTCTTCAGATTTCCCTACCTCTTTCAATTTATCGACTTCTTTCAAAGCTTTCTCAACTTCTTTTTTCTCCTCCAATATTTCTATCGCTTTATCCACATCTTTGGCTACATAGGCTTTTTGCAGTTCTTCTTCCAAACTACGTACCTGATTTTGATAGTCAAGCTCGATCTGCTCAAGCTTTGTATTGTTTATGGCTTGTTGGGCATCTAATTCCCGATCTACATTGGCTCGGTATACATCATCTGTCGAAACCGATTCTTTGCCAATGGAAAGCTTCAAACCAAGATTATACATTAAATGGTTCTGAAGATCGTCAGTGGCATTAACATCGGTAATATCCTCGCCTGAAGTCAACATGGCACGAACACCTCCTGAAATCAAGAGCCTTTTTCCCAAGGGTATGTTCAATCCAAGACCACCGGTGGCAAATTCGCCACTACCTACGGTTACATCATCTTTGCCCAAATAATCCGAGTAAGCGTTTAGATAACCACCCCCAAGAATAAGGAAGGGGGTCACACCATTGCCATCGTTCAATCTGGCGCGGAGTTCCACACCATACATCGCCAATTGGTCAAAATCGGTAGAGATTTCCTCGTTTTGCGTAGCTTGAAAATAGAATCCACGAATACCGATGTATTCGTTAAAGTCTATCCCAGCGTACCCTCCTAACAAATAGGTATCCCTATAAAGTGAATTGTCGTTAAACCCGATATATCCTAGACTAGGTTCAACTATCAATTGCAGTCCTCTGAAACCTCCTTTGAACTTGTCTAAATAGGCTTGATCCAATGTTGTAAGTGTACCAGGTCTTCGTCCCCCAAGATAAAACTCAAGTGAGCCTTGTATACCCCAATTGTATAATCTATTCCGCCCGAAATCCGCATCGGTCACAGCGAGGACCGCTTGGTTTTCTTCGGAAAGTAAACTACCGCCAGCATTGAAGTTGTAAGTGGTATTCTTTGCTTCCAAGGAAAAAACCGCCCTAGGGGAAATATTCAATTTTATGCCTAGGCCAACACTACCATAAATTTGTTCCAGTTTATCACTACTGTCTAATTCGAGTGATTGAACCCCTGTACCTAAGGTAATATAAGGCTTCAAGTTATTGGTGCCTATATTGGCCTTGAACTCCCCACCCCAACGGGTAAGTTTTACATCTTGGGAAGTGAACAACGCTGCATTGTAGTTAGGAATGCCAAAGGCATCGAAATTAGTTTTCAAAT
>NZ_JBATHS010000290.1:0-17566 GCF_049667165.1 Maribacter sp. | reverse complement strand
AAAACAATTCCGTTTTAGGTAGTAAAAAAAGACAAGATGGATATTCTTAACTTCCTAAATAGCGACCTTGTTTTCCCCGTATTGGCCTTATTTGTTGTGGTTGCCTATTTTGTAAACCGTGTTCGTTCGAGACGAAAGTTCAAGCGGTAACTGACTATAGGGTTTTCGTTTTAGGAAACCCCTGCCTGCTACAAACAGACACTTGCAATGAATTATTGTAATGTCAGCAAATGTTATATTTTATAAATATCCAGCCCTTCTATCCAGAATATTTCAGATTTAAAAAACTTAAGTCTGGTTTTGATAATTCGGTCGGTTTTGTCCCGAGGTGGTTTTGATATAAATCGTGCTTTTGAATTATTAAAGTCCAGTGTATGAATTTGAACAAAGTCTTTTTGCTTGTCTGAAAAAAACGAAATCACTTTACCGTCCGAACTCCACTTCCCTTTTCCATATTTGTGTATTATTGGCGGAATCCCAGCTTCATGATTTGTATACGCATGGAAAATGAAAGTTGCGTCTTGATTAAGATTCAACTTGTATTCAATAAGGTGTTTCTTATCTCCAAGTTTAAGATAATATTCTCCAATCAGCTCGTCAGACTGTGAGTATAGCGTCAGGCCGGATACTATAAATAATAAGGTGATTATTTTTTTCAGGATATTGATTTTTAAAGTGGTTTAAGTAAAAAAAGAAGATGTTGATTGACTTTAAAGAACCAAACAAAGGCTTTTCATAGGATACGGTATTACCTGCTGGCTTTATTTATTCGTAACATATTTGTCCAGTTTATCTAAAAATCGTTCATCTTTCATTCCTGTGCGATTGAACATAATCACACTTCCAATTCCAATGTCCGGATAAATTCTTATTTCGCAATAATATCCTCCTCCTCCTCCAGCGTGTGCGAAATATTGATTTCCGTCTAATTGTCCACTAAACCAAGACAAACACATTCCTGTAGCTTTCCCGTTATTAGTGAGATTTTCTAAAAAAAGCTTTTTTTTATACGTATTGGTTATCAGTTTGCCATTTGGCTTTAATAATTCTTGAACGTATTTTACAAAAGCATCAGAAGTTCCAATTAAACCACCATAAGAGGCTCCATTGACATAATTGTCTTTAAATGAGTTCCATTTCCCTTCTACAGTATCAACAAATATCGATTTGTCAATCATAAAACCCAAAATTGCATTCGATAAGCTATATTTTTTATGATACCCTTTTGCGTGATTATTCGTTAATGTAAAATCCATATCAGTCATATCGATTTTCAATGGGTTCAAAATGTTTGTACGGATAAATTCTTCGTAGCTGATACCTGTAGCTTTTTCAATTAGTTGTCCAAGTAGCACATAGCCAAGGTTGGAATAGGCATATTTTTCATTCGGTCTTGCTTTAGTCGTGTTGTTCTTGGTATAGACTTGATTAAAAAAAGCATTTCTGTCAAAAGACGCGTGTTCATCCGCCAAATGAATCCAACTTAAAGGAATCGGATTTGGAATTCCACTCGAATGGTTTAACAATTGTCGTATGGTAATTTCAGGTGGATATGGGAAATCTGGCAAATATTTAATTGCGGGTTGTTCAATATCAATCATTCCCTGTTCCGCTAGCTGTAAAATAGCCAATGCGGTAAATGTTTTAGTGACTGAAAACGCATTGTATGTTGTTTTTTTAGTTGTTTCTTTTTTGTTTTTTATGTCAGCAAAACCACCTTGAAATTTGTGTATAATATCATTTGTATCGAAAATCACATACTGAACTGAAGGTGTCTTGTTCTTTTCAATTAGTTTGGTTAGTGTCTTATCAATTTCGTTCATTTTAGCTGTCTATGAATTGCAAGAATTTCAAAAAGTCATAATGATTAGCACGATGCTTATCGTTTTCATAGTTTATAGGGAATAATTAGGATACAGTTATTGATGCTATCCTACGTACAACAACTAAGTTACCAATTCCTTAATTTCAATTTATAAAAACATCGCAATACTTACTTCCTTATATTTGAGTATCCATTCAATTCAACGAACATGCATATTCCCAAAATTGTACTACACTTCGCTATACTAATGTGTCTTGCTTTATTAAGTTGTGAGTCCCAACAAAAAAAAGAGAACACTATGGAGTCGGAAGAAACCAAGGAAACCGCTTCAACGGCACCCGAATACCAATTCAAGGGTGACCCATTGCGCGTAGCGATTATAGGTTTAACCCATGATCATGTCCATTGGATTTTGGGCAGGGAAAAGGTCGGCGATATCGAAATCATAGGCATTGTTGAGCCTAATCGAGCTTTGGCCGAAAAACACAGCAAACAATATAAATACTCCATGGATTTGGTGCACAATTCGATGGAAGACCTAATAAAGGTTGTTCAGCCCGAGGCTGTAATGGCTTTCAATGACATTTATGGGCACTTGGAAGTCGTGGAATTCTTTGCCCCGAAAGGCATCCATATCATGGTAGAAAAACCATTGGCCGTCAGTGTGGACCACGCCCAAAAAATGATCGCCCTCGCAAAAAAGCATAAGGTACATCTAATGACCAATTATGAAACCACCTGGTACGGCAGTAATGCCAAGGCGTTTGAGCTGATTGACGAAGGGAAGACTATGGGGGATATCGGAAAAATCGTATTCAATACTGGACACCCCGGACCCAAGGAAATCGGTTGTAGCAAGGAGTTTTTAGACTGGTTGACCGACCCCGTATTAAACGGAGGTGGGGCCTTGACCGATTTTGGTTGTTATGGTGCGAATATCACCACCTACATTATGAAAGGAGAAACCCCAATTACCGTAACCTGTGTTACCCAACAAACCAAACCGGACATTTACCCAAATGTTGATGATGACGCAACGATTATCCTTACCTACCCCAAAACAGAGGTCGTGATCCAAGCTTCCTGGAATTGGTCACACAGTAGAAAAGATATGTCCGTCTATGGCAAACACGGTTATGTGATCTGTGAAAATGGCGTGGATATGCAAATCATGGCCAATGAGAAGGACGGCCCAAAACCTTTCAAGGCAGATCCCCTACCCAAAGGCATACACGATCCTTTCGCCTATTTTACAAAGTTGGTCAAGGAAGAATATCCCATGCAACCATTCGATCTTGGGGCCATGGAAAATAATCTTGTCGTTGTACAGATATTGGAAGCGGCCAAACATGCGGCCAAAATGGGACAAACCGTGGTTTGGAATGATTTTTTTGAACAGGAATAAAAATGTGGAATATAGTACATCGATTTCTATCGCAACCCTATCCCTTTTACTTTGAAGGAAAAACCTTCTATACGCTTTTAGTCGTAGTATTCCTCATGTCTTTTGGTTTCAATTATTTCTTTGAACCTTTCAATGTGTACGTGCCAGAACATAAAATGAGTTATTTTCTTATCTCTTTGATACATGCCTTGGTTACGGCCATTGTGTTTTTTATCATGTTCCTATGCCTTAAACTCTTGCCTAAACAGGTTGAAAAATGGAATGTCTTGAAAGAAATTCTGTTTTTAAGCTCGTTTTTGATGTTGGTAGGCATTGGACAGTTTTTGATCCGCGATGTTATTTATGACAACCCCAATAATTGGTCGTGGACGTACTTAATCGAGGAAATAAGGAATACCTTTTTGGTCGGTATTCTTTTTGTGGCCATTTTGGTGCCATTGAATTTTAGCCATCTGTACCGTAAAAACCAAAATAGGGCCAGTTTCTTATCCCCAAGAACCAAAAAATCGGAAAACTCTCAAATCTATATTGTAACCGATGTAAAAAGCGATGATTTCAATTTGGATATAACCCATTTTCTGTACGCCAAGGCGGATCGCAATTATGCCGAAATATTCATGCAGACCGATGCCGGCATTGACAAAAAGCTGAAAAGGATCTCTATAAAAAATCTGGAATCCCAACTAGATCGGTTTGGGAATATCATCCGAACACATCGTTCCTATATGGTCAACCTCAACCACATTGTCAAAATCAATGGCAATGCACAAGGGTATAAATTGGACCTAAATGCATCTGAGGGTACTGTTCCGGTTTCTAGAGCTTATATCCCAAAACTTGAGGAAAGTCTCAAAACGTAAGCCTTTAACTTGTTCTTTGTACCAAAGGTTTGTTACTCGTCCCAAGTTTATAATTTGCGTTTTTGTTGCCTTTATATTTGCCATATAAAGATTACGATGATGCGTAGACACGATCTAGATTGGCTTAGGGTACTGGTTTTTGCCTTGTTGATTTTTTATCATGTGGGGATGTTTTTTGTTCCCTGGGGATGGCATATTAAAAACAATGTGATCTGCGAATGGCTAACCTATCCCATGTTGTTTATCAACCAATGGCGATTGCCCATTTTGTTTGTTATTTCCGGGATGGGCACTTACTATGCCTTGAACAAAAGATCAGGAAAGCAATTTGTGCTCGAAAGAATTGTACGGTTATACATTCCATTGACCGTAGGGATGCTCCTTATCGTTCCCCCACAAGTGTATATAGAGCGCTTGGTCAACAACGAATTCCAAGAGGGGTATTTTGACTTTTGGCCTGCACACGCCTTCAATGGCATTTACCCAGAAGGAAATTTTAGTTGGCACCATCTTTGGTTCTTGCCGTACTTACTTGTTTTCTCATTGCTCCTGATCCCCTTATTCCTATATCTTAGAAAACATCCGCTGAACACATTCACACTTTGGATAAAAAAGCTGGCAACGAAACCGTCAAGCCTCTTTTGGTTTATTATCCCACTCTATTTATGCGAAGCTTTATTGGAACCTTTCTTTGAAGTTACCCATGCCTTGGTCGATGACTGGTTCAACTTCATTAGTTCCATGCTCCTTTTCTTTTATGGCTTTATGTTGATATCGGTGAAAGAGGAATTTTGGAAAACGGTGGAGCAAAATCGTAGGCTCTACCTTTATTGTGGACTAATTGGATTTGCTCTTTATATGACCATAATTCTAAGCTTCGAGGACTCTATCTATATCCACTTTACGGAAGCTTTGGTAAAGGTATTTAATCTATGGGCTTGGATTCTGGCCTTATTCGGGTACGCCGCCAAATACTTGAACAAAGCCAGCAAGCCCTTGGCATACGCCAATGAAGCTGTCTATCCGTTTTACATACTACACCAAACCATCATTATCATTATTGGGTATTATTTGATGGACTTCAATTGGGGAATTGTACCAAAACTTGCCGTAATGCTCATACTCACCTTTCTTTTTACATGGACAATTTATGAATTCGGGATTCGGAGGTCTAAATTCATTCGCCCTTTGTTCGGATTGAAGATAAAGAAGGGCTGATATGGCGTTTTCATTTTCAAGAAAAACTATCTTTGCACGGTAATACTGAGCAATGAACACGATTAGAATCACGAAGCAATTTACCTTCGAAACGGGCCATGCCCTTTATGGGTATGATGGTAAATGTAGAAATGTACACGGACACAGTTATAAACTATCCGTCACGGTAATCGGAACCCCAATCACGGACACATCCCATGTTAAATTGGGCATGGTCATCGATTTTGGCGATCTGAAGAAAATCGTAAAAGAAGAGATTGTCGACCCTTTCGACCATGCCACCATCTTTAATAAAAATACCCCGCATGTTGAACTGGCCCAAGAATTAATGCGAAGGGACCATAAGGTGATCTTGGCCGACTATCAGCCGACCAGTGAGAATATGGTAGTCGATTTTGCTGAAAAAATCAAGGCTAGGCTTCCCAAAACTATTACGCTCCATTCTTTGAAACTTCAAGAAACAGCTACCTCCTTTGCCGAGTGGTATGCCTCTGACAATTAGCTGGCCAACGGGATTTTCCTATATTTACGCTACCTATGAAATCTATCGACATTCCAGAAGGCAAAAAAATCTACTTCGCCAGTGACAACCATCTAGGAGCCCCTACCATGGAAAAAAGTCTGCCACGGGAAAAACGATTCGTCGCTTGGTTAGATGTCGTTAAAAAGGATGCAGCCGCGATCTTTCTCCTAGGCGATCTCTTTGATTTTTGGTTTGAATACCAAACCGTTGTTCCCAAAGGTTTTACACGAACCTTGGGAAAGCTAGCCGAACTCACCGATGCCGGTATCCCTATTTATTATTTCGTGGGCAACCATGACCTATGGATGAACGGGTACTTTGAAGCCGAATTGAATATTCCGGTCTATCATAAACCAAAGCAATTTACTTTGAACAACACTGTCTTCCTGATTGGCCATGGCGATGGTTTGGGGCCCGGTGACAAAGGGTTCAAACGCATGAAAAAAGTATTCACCAATCCTGTGGCCAAATGGTTCTTTAAATGGCTACATCCTGATTTCGGGGTGCGTTTGGCACAGTACCTTTCGGTAAAGAATAAATTGATTTCCGGTGATGAGGACATCAAATTCCTAGGGGAGGACAAAGAGTGGTTGGTACACTATAGCCGAAGAAAACTGGAACAGGAACACCATGATTTTTTTGTGTTCGGGCATCGCCATCTACCCTTGGAAATTGACCTGAACGAAAAATCGAAATATATAAACCTTGGGGATTGGGTTTCCTATTTTACGTATGGTGTTTTTGATGGCGAAAAATTTTCACTGGAAAAGTACTAGCTTATTCCGTAACTGAATGCTCCTCAATATCCTTTCGTAGATCTAATCTCCTAAATGAGGGTAAGGCGAAGGTTGTGATTCCTACGGTTAATATGGTCATACAACCGCCAAAAACCACAGCAGTAACCGTTCCCATTAACTTGGCCGTAGCCCCGCTTTCAAAAGCCCCTAGTTCATTTGAAGACCCAACGAACATAGAATTTACCGAAGCTACCCTTCCCCTCATATTATCAGGCGTCTTTAATTGTAATATCGTTTGCCGTATAATCATTGAAACACCATCTACGGCCCCACTTATAAATAAGGTCCCCACTGACAACCAAAAAGAAGTGGATAAACCAAAAACGATGATACAGACCCCGAAAAAGAAAATGGAAAGCAATAATTTCTTACCTGCATTTTTATAAAGTGGAAATCGGGTTGAACCCACCATGGTCAATGCCGCCCCTACCGCAGGTGCCGCCCTTAGAATACCAAACCCCTCAGCGCCTACATGAAGAATATCCTGTGCATAGATAGGGAGCAGTGCAATAGCCCCGCCAAAAAGTACGGCAATCATATCAAGGGTAAGGGCACCCAAAATAGCCTTTGTTTTAAAAACGAATTGAATGCCTTCTTTTAAGCTTTGAAAAACCGGTTCCCCTATTTTTGGATTTAAAATCGGTTTCCGGGAAATTCGGGAAATGGCCGTTAGGGCAATTAAAGTACAAAAGAAAATCAGGCACATAGACCAATGAACACCTATGAGACTGATAGAAAACCCTGCCGTGGCAGGGCCCAATACCGAGGCCATTTGCCAGGTTGTACTGCTCCAAGTAGCTGCGTTTGGATATAACTTCTTGGGGACGAGCAAGGCCATTAAAGAGAAAATCGTTGGGCCTAAAAATGCCCTGACTATTCCCCCAAAAAAGACTAAAACATATATAGACCAGAGTATGGCTTTTGAGGAAACCATCGTAGAGAAATCCGGCCAACTTAAAACAAATAGTCCTAGACTTATTACCGAGAATCCAAAAAGGCACTTGATCAATAAATTTCGTTTCTCTTTTTGATCAACGATATGGCCTGCAAATAACGCCATGGAAACGGCGGGAATTACTTCCATAAGTCCGATAATCCCAAGTGAGAGGGGGTCTTTAGTCAATGAATATACTTGCCACTCTATGACAATAAACTGCATGGCCCACGCGAAAACCATGGCGAAACGGGCCCCTAGAAATACATTGAACTCCCTGATTCTTAATGCTGCGTACGGATCCATTTGCAAAATCTATTGCTGCTTATTCAGTGATTTCAATTCTATTGTTTTCGAGATCTAAAACTACACTTTCATAATACCCATCCCCAGTGGTTCTTGGTTCACCGACGATTTCGTGTCCTGCTTGCCTTAACCGTTCCGTAAGTCGATCCACCTTTTTCTTTGTGCCTACAGCAATCGCAAAATGGGTAATCCCTAGTTGTTCTTCCCTATCATTTGGTCTACGGACAACATCCGGACGGTGCATCAATTCCAATTTTGGACCGTCTTCAAACCTTAAAAAATAGGACGTGAAGTTGGTGTTGTGATTATGATATTTTTCCTCGGATTTGGCCCCGAAATAGGTCGTGTAAAAGGTTTTCATGCCTTCCAAATCCATGACCCAAATAGCCAAATGTTCGATTTTCATTGAATTGTCCTATTTAATATCCTTTACTTTTAATTGGATGCTCACATTACCGTTCCATTCGTTTTCCTCAATGGTAAATACCGCGCTGAACCTTTTTCCATCCTGTAGTAAGGAGAGTTTGTCACCCAGGTTGAAGCCTATGGCATCAAAAGACCTAGCTCCCTTTCCCGTAGTAGCTGTCTTGCTTTGTGAAACCTTACATTTCAAATGTTTGCCATCGTCCCCAACCCCTTTGGCATAGCCTGTATCATGCAACCCTTCCGCCATAAAAACGGGAGTCATATTTCCGGGGCCAAAAGGAGCAAACTGATTGATGATCCGTAGTAATTTAGGGGTTATTTCTTTCAATGAAATTAAACTATCTACCTTGATTTCCGGTATCAATAAATGAGGTTCAATACTTTCGGTCACCACTTTCTCGAACTTTGCCTTAAAAGGACCATACTGTTCTGGCAATAAGGTTAATCCCGCAGCATATTTATGTCCCCCGAACTGCTCAATGCAGTCCGAACATTCCTGTAAGGCATTATAAACATCAAAACCTTTCACCGAACGTGCCGAAGCTGCCAACTTTTCCCCGCTTTTGGTGAAAACCAAGGTGGGGCGATAATAGGTCTCGGTCAATCGGGAAGCCACAATACCGATGACCCCTTTATGCCAGGTATCTTTAAACACTACCGAGGTAAATCGCTCTTCCTCTTGGTTTTCCATAATCTGTACCAAGGCTTCGGCCGTGATTTCCTGATCTAGATTTTTTCTATCGAAATTATATTGTTCTATTTCCTTGGCAATAACTTCGGCTTGTTCCAAATTGGTTTCAATCAGCAAATTAACGGCATGCTGGCCATGTTTCATTCGCCCTGCCGCATTTATACGTGGCGCTATGATAAAGACCACATCGGTAATGGTGAGCTCCTTTTTCTTGATTTGATTGATTATGGCCTCGAATCCTATTCTTGGATTGGTATTGATCACCTGTAACCCAAAATAGGCCAAAACCCGATTCTCCCCCGTAATCGGAACAATGTCGGCCCCTATCGCTGTAGCTACCAAATCCAGATAAGGCACAAGATCCTCTATGGTTTCCCCATAATTTACGGCCAACGCTTGCACCAGTTTAAAGCCCACGCCGCAACCGCAAAGCTCGTCATAGGGATAGGAACAGTCATCCCGTTTTGGGTCTAATACCGCAACAGCATCAGGTAATTGGTCCCCGGGTCTGTGATGGTCACAGATGATAAAATCGACCCCTTTCTCCTTGGCATAAGCCACTTTTTCAATGGCCTTTACCCCACAATCAAGGGCAATGATCAATGAAAAACCATTATCCTCGGCAAAATCTATCCCTTTATATGAAATGCCATACCCTTCATCATATCGATCCGGAATATACGTGGCTACATTGGGATAATGTTGTAATAAATAAGAGGATACCAAGGCTACCGCAGTAGTGCCATCGACATCGTAATCGCCAAAAACCAATATATTCTCGCCATTCGTCATGGCATTTTCGATCCGTGCAATGGCCACATCCATATCCTTCATAAAAAAAGGATCATGCAGATCGGTCAATTCCGGACGGAAGAACTTTTTGGCTTCCTCGTACGTGGTAATTCCGCGTTGCAGCAGCAATTGTGCCACCAACCCATCTACCTTCAACGCACGGGCAAGTGCTTTTATTTGCTGTGGTTCGGGTTTAGGTTTTATTGTCCAACGCATAACTTAAAATGCAAGTTCAAAGGTCAAGTGCAAATTCAAAATAATTTATTTAGTAGGTGCTTAACCCTTGTTTTTTATAATGGTGGCGATTAATATACTTAATTCCGGCCGTCAGTTCGAGTGCCCTGAACTCCTTTCAGGGCGTATCGAGAACCTATTTGCTAAATTTCTTTTTTGCCAAATTAGGCAACAAATCATATGTGCCATTGATTAATGCAATCTTTTTAGACTGTGACCATTTTTTTATTTGCTTTTCCATTTCAATGGCCATTATACTATCGGTAAACTCGCGATAGAATACTAAATTAGCAGGTCTTCTATTATAGGTGTAACTATCCATATACTTTACTATTTGATGTTCCACAATTTTTCGTTCCAGATTTGATGTGACACCTATATACAATGTATTATCCGCACATTACAATATATATACAAAGGATAATTTCATACTTGCCTATAATTGTTCTCGATACGATTCCGATTATAATCGGAATCACTCGAACTGACAGAAATTTTTATACTAATTAGAATGATGAAAAACAGTCTTAACATCCAATTTCGCAAACTGCCGAAACATTTCCATAACGCCGCAATACTTTTCCACAGAGAGGTCAACCGCCCGCTGCAATTTCTTTTCATCCAGATCCTTTCCGTGAAAATGAAATTCCATAGTTACCGCATCATAATATTTCGGATGTTCGTCAGTTAAATTGGCGATGGTATCGATCTGAAAGCTATCAACATTGAGCTTCATTTTTTTAATAAGCGAGGCCACATCCAAACCCGAACATCCTGCCAGTGCCGATAGCATTAGCGCTTTGGGGCGAAATCCACTGCCTTCCCCTCCGTCATCCGGACCCGCATCGATCCGAAGATCATGCCCTGAGGGATTATTACTTTCAAACGCCATTCCGCCCAACCATTTGGTGGTGATATGATTTGTAGTACCCATAATATTTCGTTACTTGTGAAATGTAAAAATACAATATTAATACAAAAATATGCCACTAGTTACGCCCCTTGACCCCCAACATGACCCAGAAACCCAAAAGCTGGCAGAGTTCTTTAATGAGACGTTGGGCTTCTGTCCCAATTCGGTTTTAACGATGCAACATCGGCCTGCTATTTCAAAGGCTTTCATTACCTTGAACAAAGCCGTAATGGCTAATGAAGGAAGGGTAACTTCCGCCCTAAAAAGAATGATTGCATGGGTGAGCAGTAATGCTGCAGGGTGTCGATATTGTCAGGCCCATGCCATACGGGCCGCCGAGCGTTATGGGGCCGAACAGGAACAATTGGACCATATTTGGGAATACCGGACCCACCCTTCTTTTTCGGAGGCTGAACGGGCTGCATTGGACTTTTCCTTGGCAGCTTCCCAAGTGCCCAATGCCGTGGATGCTGAAATAAAGGAGCGCTTATACAACCACTGGAATGAAGGTGAGATTGTGGAAATGTTGGGCGTTATTTCCCTTTTTGGTTATTTAAACCGCTGGAACGATTCTATGGGCACATCCATCGAAGATGGGGCGGTTGAAAGTGGAGAGCACTATTTGGGGAAACATGGTTGGGAAAAAGGGAAGCATGACGGATCTAGATATTAGTTGATAATTGATAGTTGATAGAAAGCTATGCTATTAAATGTCAATATCATTTTGATTAGAAGGTTTGCACAGTAAACCATCGGTCACATTTCATTTAAATGATGTCATTTCGAACGAACGATAGTGAGGAGAAATCACATCCTCATGATTCCTGAGTGCGATTTCTCCGAGAGCTTGTCCTGAACCTTTTGACTTCCGTGCCAGAGGCAGGCGGGCGCTTAAAATAAACTTAGACGAAGGGGTCGAAATTACAGATCTATTTTTATACTAAAAACGTCCTGAGTAAATAAATGGTCAACATCCCCCAAAAAGTGCCTGTGGCCATACTAAGAATGGCCAATACAATGGCATGGGGCATCCATTTTTTCTCGTAGGCAGCCGTAACCGCCGGTGTAGTGGCAATTCCCCCAACATTGGCCATACTGGCGATGGGAACCCAGGCCATGTTGATGTTCAATAGTTTGGCAATCAGCATCATAAAAACAAAATGCCCAACCAGCCATGCCATTAAAAACCATAGGAAAGAGGAGTTAAAGCCCAGGGTCGCAAATTGAAGTTTCAACCCTAAAACCGCCATTACAAGAATTATGAGGATACCACCAACCTTAAGGGCAAACTGGTAATTCCATTTAGGCAACAGATTGCTCAAGGCCAACCCTAGAAATGAAAGGGCCACGATTCTTCCTACGAAACTGTCAATTACCCAATTACAAAGGAAAACCATCCCTAGTAGTACCAACGCACTGATCCATATAGGAATCGCTTTCCCTTTGTCAACCCTAATATCCTCAGGAATACCCACATCGGTAATCTTGAGTTTTTTGTTCATCAACCCACTTTTTTTGATGAACTGAAACATGAGTATGGTCCAAATATTCACCAAAATATTATCCATCACCAAAACAGATAAAAAGATATGCTCTGGACATTCCACCAGTTCCTTCAAAACCAATTGGCTAGTACTACCCCCGATCCAACTGCCAACAATAGGCGGAATTCCCATCCAGTATTCCTCAGCGATCAAGGTTTGTGAAATCAATTCGGTATCCCGTAATCCTAGTCCCAATAACACCGGGAATATAGCGATGAACATAGATCCCGAAACAAAAAGCACAATGGGCTTCCACCCTATGGCCTGTAGTTGTCCCAAAGACAAGCTGCTCATTACAGCAATTATGGCCAGAGGTATGAAATAGTCTTTGCTTGCAGTATGGATAGCAGCCTGGGAAAAATCCGCATCCAATATATACGAAATAATCGCGGGAATAATATAGGCCAATAAGATGGCCGGAACCCAATCGAAAAGGGATTTAATATGCTTGTTTTCCCACCGGTCTACATAATAAACCGATACTACAGTGAACAAAACAATGACCCAAGGTATTACCATGAGGTCAAATTAAAGTATTTCTATATATGATTATCAATTAATTTTTACCCTTGACCACAATTACGATTTCCCCTTTGGGGGGTTTCTCTGTATAATATTCCAACACATCCTTCAAAGTTCCCCGAATGGTCTCCTCATACAGTTTGGTCAATTCCCTGGAAACCGATATGGCCCGCTCTTCCCCAAAGAATTCCGCAAAATGGCCCAATGTCTTTACCAATTTGTGCGGTGATTCATAAAAAATCATGGTCCGTGTTTCCTCGGCCAAAAGTTTCAATCGGGTCTGTCTCCCTTTTTTTACGGGCAGAAAACCTTCAAATACAAATCGGTCATTGGGTAAGCCACTGTTCACCAGCGCAGGCACAAAGGCTGTTGCCCCAGGAAGGCATTCAACGTCAATGCCATTTTCAACACAAGCCCTGGTAAGCAAAAAACCGGGGTCTGAGATTGCTGGGGTACCCGCATCTGAAATCAAGGCAATATCATCTACACTATGTTGTAATCGTTTTAATATACTAGCGACCGTTTTATGCTCATTATGCATGTGGTGGCTTTGCATCGGGGTGTTGATGTCAAAATGATGCAACAGTTTGCCGCTGGTACGGGTATCCTCTGCCAAGATCAGCGTCACTTCCTTTAGGATACGGATCGCACGCAGGGTCATATCCTCAAGATTACCTATAGGGGTTGGCACAATATATAATTTACCCATACGCTACAACTAAGAAGCCGAAAGTCGTACACCAACTTCCGGCCAAATTATACTTCTTACAGGGAACAACTTAGGAAAACTTACGGGCTATCAAAGCCAGAAGACGTTCTACGAATTCTTCCTTTCCTTCCCAATTATTATAATCCGGTTTTACCATGTTCTCAATAAACGCCATACAACGTTCCTCGGTATCGATCGTATTCAATTGCGACAAAACGCGATTATAATCTTCCATATTGTCATTGAAAAGATGCTTCACAAAGGCCAAACGGTTATTCAAATCGATCTTAAGCTCCTTTTCAACCAATTTATCGTTCAATGATTTTATTTTGGTGTCTTTTTGCAGGTCATCACCTGCTTTGGGCATAAATAACTCCTTATCATTCTTCATAAAATTGGGCTTGGCCATAAATTCTGTCAAGACCTCATCGATTGCACCTGAATTCGGCATTTCAGAGACCATATCTCTTATGGTCTGCATCCCAGGTGTCATGATATCCTCTTCATGGGGGTTGCTTTCAGGAACGGAAGAATCCACATTTAAAACGGCGTTTGCCATGGTCTCGAACCTAGCCGCAATTACATTTTTTGTGACATCGACCTCAATATCATTCAATTTTTCCTCGATGAATTTTAAAACGGCCAATTTTTCATATAGGTTTTTGGCGGTCTCATACTGTTCGCCGATATCATTTAAATTCCCAGAGTTGATAATGTCCTTCGACAATTTCACCAATTCCTCTTTCAATTTTCTTTTCATTTCCTTTATTTTTTCTTTTGGAAAAAGATGGATCTTTTTTGAATAACTTTATACTGCTTTAAACTAAGAACGAAAAAAGACCTTATTTTCGTCTTAAAATTACAAAATGTTTCTCGAAAATACCGTTAATCATAAGGAACAATTCGGTTGGATAGAGGTTATCTGCGGCTCTATGTTCTCCGGCAAAACCGAAGAACTTATCCGTAGGTTGAAACGCGCCCAATTTGCCAGGCAAAAGGTCGAGATCTTCAAACCGATGATAGATCGAAGATACCATGAGGAAAATGTGGTCTCGCACGACGCCAATGAAATACGTTCGACCCCAGTGCCCGCAGCTGCCAACATTCGAATTTTGGCCGACACCTGTGATGTTATCGGTATTGATGAAGCCCAATTTTTTGATGATGAAATCGTCACGGTTTGCAATGACCTTGCCAATAAAGGGGTTCGTGTTATCGTTGCCGGTCTTGACATGGATTTTAAGGGCAATCCATTTGGACCCATGCCGGCCTTGATGGCAACGGCTGAGTATGTCACCAAAGTGCATGCAGTATGCACACGAACGGGTAATTTAGCGCACTACAGTTTTAGAAAAGCCCTGAATGATGATCTGGTCTTGTTAGGCGAAACTGAAGAATATGAACCTTTGAGTAGGGCCGCCTATTACAAGGCCATGCTAAAGGAAAGGGTCAAGGACATTGAGGTGAATGTTGAGGAGATCCCTAAAACCAAAAAAGACACCAATGCCTAAAATCTCGGAAACCACCCTGGAAATCGATATGACTGCCTTGGAACATAATTATCGTTTTTTACGTTCCCGATTACATCCGAAAACCAAATTTTTAGCAGTGGTCAAGGCTTATGCCTATGGGTCGGATGCCGTTCAAATCGCTACAAGATTGGAGGCATTGGGAGTCGATTATTTTGCGGTCGCCTATGTAAAAGAGGGCATTGCCTTGCGCAAGGCAGGCCTACAAAAACCTATCTTGGTACTGCATCCCCAACATCTGAATTTTGATGCACTTATCAAAAACTGTCTGGAGCCGAGCATTTACTCCCCCAAGGTACTTCGGGAGTTTTTGGAAGCCGCAAAACGGAATGAACAAAAAGAGTATCCCGTTCATCTCAAATTCAATACCGGTCTCAATCGGTTGGGCTTTCATGAGAAAGAGATCGAAGGTATCGTTAAGTCGTTGGAAGGAAGGAAGGAATTGAAAGTGGCATCTGTTTTTTCCCATTTGGCAGCTTCCGAGGACATGAAAGAGCAAGATTTTACAGAACGGCAGATAGCGTCATTCAGTAAAATTGCCGGATTGGTGACCAAAAAATTAGGGTATAGCCCCTTTAAACACTTGTTGAATACTTCGGGTATCTTGAATTATCCCAAGGCACAATTTGATATGGTTCGTAGCGGAATCGGACTATATGGGTTTGGTAATGATATAAAAATCGATGCGGAATTTGAACCCGTAGTTACCTTAAAAACCATCATTTCCCAAATTCACCATATTGCCCCCAATGAAAGTGTGGGTTATAATAGGGCTTTTTCCTCAAAAGGTGTCACGGTCACGGCCACATTGCCTTTAGGCCATGCAGATGGTATCGGTAGACAATACGGAAATGGCAAGGCTTGGGTAAATGTCAATGGCAAAATGGCGCCCATAATCGGTAATGTATGTATGGATATGATTATGATCGACGTAACCGGTATCGCCTGTAAGGAAGGTGATGAAGTCATTGTTTTTGGAAAAAAACCCACGGCTGAGGAATTCGCCGCTTATGCCAATACCATTTCCTATGAACTTATTACCGGTCTTTCACAACGGGTTACCAGAATATTAAAGGGTCTCTAAAAACCTTTTTAACATTTTGTTAGGAAACCTTTTTTTAACTACCTTGCGCGTACATTAATTATTAACTATAAAACACTTAAAATGTTAAAAGAATTCAAGAATTTTATCATGACCGGTAATGTCATCGAATTTGCCGTTGCCGTTATTTTAGCGGGGGCCGTAGGCCTTGTCGTAAATGGTTTTGTTGCCGATATCATTATGCCGATTGTCGGACATTTCGCGGGCGGAATGGATTTCGCCAACCTTAAAATTGTACTTACCGAAGCATCAGGAGTAGAAGGAGCTGAAGGGTATGTTGCTGAAAATGCCATTCGCTGGGGAGCTTGGGTAAACACCATTGTCAATCTATTGATTGTAGGTTTGGTGATGTTCGTGATCGTCAAGGCGTATAACAAAACAAAGACGCCACCTGCACCACCTGCACCAGCAGGACCAAGTCAAGAAGATCTATTGGCTGAGATTCGTGATCTTTTGAAAAAGAAATAGTAAAATAGATACCAGAATAGTTTCTGGTGACCGCTACACTAAAAAACAATCAAACCGGCTCTTCGATATATAGAGCCGGTTTTTCTTTTCATACCTTTTTCAATAGGGATGTAGGGATGATTTGGAAATGGTATTCCAATAATTGTTACAAACATAACAAAATGTTATATTTTAATTAATCAAAGGGATTTGTCTTGTCCGATCCCATAGCTTGAACTACATTTGCCCTCTAAATTAAAATCATTATGAAAATTGCAGTTGTCGGGGCCACAGGAATGGTCGGTGAAGTAATGCTAAAAGTATTGGCAGAACGAAATTTTCCCATTACGGAACTATTGTTGGTAGCATCAGAACGTTCTGTAGGAAAAAAATTAAAATATAAGGGCGAAGACCATACCGTAATAGGTCTCTCCCAAGCAGTCGCTGCAAAACCGGATATCGCCATTTTTTCCGCAGGTGGTGACACCTCCTTGGAATGGGCCCCTAAATTCGCTGAAGTTGGGACAACCGTAGTTGATAATTCATCCGCTTGGCGTATGGATCCCACCAAAAAATTAGTCGTCCCTGAAATCAATGCCAATGAGTTGACCGCCGAGGACAAGATTATTGCCAATCCCAATTGCTCAACCATTCAATTGGTCATGGCCCTAGCGCCCTTGCATGAAAAATATAAAATGAAACGGGTGATCGTATCTACCTACCAATCCGTTTCAGGTACTGGGGTCAAAGCGGTACAACAATTGGAAAATGAGATCGCCGGCATACAGG
>NZ_JBATHS010000289.1:0-2069 GCF_049667165.1 Maribacter sp. | reverse complement strand
ACATTTAACCAATGAAAGATCCTGACGGGTAATTCCCAGACGTAAACACGTTTAAAATTTCTTGTTTTATCCATGACCTTTGAATTAATTAAATTTCACAGCTTCCCGTATGTTGAACCCTGGAAATATGGTTCCCGTGTTCATCGTATAAATGTACCGCACATGCCAGACAAGGATCGAATGAATGAATGGTTCTGATAATTTCCAATGGAAGTTCAGGATCTGCAACGGGAGTTCCGATTAAGGCTGATTCGTAAGCGGAAAGTTGACCTTTTGGATCTCTAGGGGAGGCATTCCAAGTTGTTGGAACGACTTGCTGATAATTTTCCGTTTTGCCATCTTTTATTTTTATCCAATGGGCCAAAGCGCCTCTTGGTGCTTCCATGTAACCGACCCCTTTTGCCTCGGCGGGCCAAGTCGATGGTTCCCAATTCTCGGTATTGGCCATTCGCTCATCACCATTTTTGATATTATTGATCAGGGTGTCATAAAACTCCATGGTCCAATTGGCCACAAGCTGGGTTTCAATGCCCCTTGCCGCTGTTCTTCCCAAGGTTGAGAATAAAGCATCAACAGGAACATTCAAGTGGGCTAAGGCAGCATTAACAGCCTCTTTTATTTCTTTGTTGCCCCTACCATAACCTACCAATAATCGCGCTAATGGACCGACTTCCATCGGCATTCCTTTCCATCTTGGAGTTTTAATGAAACTGTATTTTTCCTCTACATTTAAATGTTCATAAGGAGGTTTAGGACCGGAATACTTAATGTTAGTTTCTCCTTCCCAAGGATGTCTTCCGGTTTCTTTACCTTCGGCATAATTATCGTACCAGGAATTATTGACAAACTCTTCAATTTCATCACTACTTCGATGATTCACATCAAGAACTTTAGATAAATCCCTATTTAAAATTACGCCTTGTGGGAATTTAAAATTGGATTGATCTGCGTAACCGTTCGTTGGGAAATCACCATAGGACATGTAATTTCCAAATCCTTTTCCAATACCGCCCCAATCTTTATAGAATGAAGCTATGGCCAGTAGGTCAGGGATGTATACTTGCTCTATAAATCGTTTTCCTTCATCAAGAAGGGACTTGACCATAGCCAAACGTTCCGCATTGATCCCACCCGGGTTTTCCGTGTTGATGGCACAAGCCATTCCTCCTACCAAATAATTGGGATGCGGGTTTTTACCACCAAAAATGGTATGCACCTTTACGATTTCTTTTTGCCACTCCAGTGCCTCTAAATAGTGCGCCACTGCCATTAGGTTTGCTTCGGCAGGTAGCTTCATTTGAGGATGTCCCCAGTACCCATTGGCAAAAATTCCCAATTGACCACTTTCCACAAACTTTGTAAGCCGTTTTTTAATATCGGAAAAATAGCCTGGTGAACTTTTTGGCCAATTTGATATACTTTGGGCAAGCTCAGAGGTTTTAACTGGATCTGCGCTTAATGCATTGACAACATCAACCCAGTCCAACGCATGTAAATGATAAAAATGTACGGTATGGTCATGCATATATAAGGCACCTTCCATGATATTCCGTACCATTTCCGCATTAGGGGGTACTGCAATTCCCAATGCATCTTCCACGGCCCTAACCGAGGTCAAGGCGTGCACCGTAGTACATACGCCACATGTGCGTTGCACGAATGCCCACACATCCCTGGGATCTCTGCCTTTGACAATATTTTCAATACCCCGTACCATTGTACTGGAACTATAGGCATCTACAATTCTTCCGTCTTTGATTTCCGCTTCTATTCTTAAATGACCCTCAATTCTGGTGACAGGGTCAACTACGATTCTTTCTGCCATGGTTTTATATTTTAAGAGTCAATATTTTTTTCGTTTTCTTTACCTCGCTTGATTCTACCGGTCAATTCTTTCCGTTTCGAAATATTCGCAGCTATGGCATGTACGGCCAAACCTCCCGCCAAAACTCCGGCTCCAACTTTTCCTATATCATCGGCGAGCCCTTCTTCATGTATTCCGGGGACTTTTGCCATCCTGGTGTAGAAAGGACCATTGTCCCAGAAATTTTCCTCACTGCATCCTATAC
>NZ_JBATHS010000288.1:0-13486 GCF_049667165.1 Maribacter sp. | reverse complement strand
GCATCGAAACCAATGGCATTCATATAATCCAAGGCCGCGCCAAAAGCGATCCCACCACAAATATTGGGCGTACCTGCCTCGAATTTATGGGGCAGCTCGGCATAGGTCGTTTTCTCAAAGGTCACCTCAGCGATCATTTCGCCACCGCCTTGATACGGGGGCAATTTATTCAACCAAGCCTCCTTGCCATACAACATACCTACACCCGTTGGGCCACACATCTTGTGGGCCGAAACCGTATAGAAGTCCACATCCAATGCCTGTACATCCGCTATGATATGGGGTGCGGCCTGGGCACCATCGATCAATACGGCCGCCCCTACCTCATGGGCGGCATCGATTATTTTTTTGATCGGGTTTATCGTTCCCAAGGCATTCGACACATGGTTGCAAAAAACCAACTTGGTTTTGTCCGACAACAAATTGTGATAGGCATCCATCAGCAATTCACCTTCCTCATTCATGGGAATAACCTTTAGAACGGCCCCGGTTCGCTCGCACAGCATTTGCCATGGAACGATGTTCGAATGGTGTTCTAAGGCCGAAACGATCAGCTCATCCCCTTTTTTCAACAGGGAAGAGAACCCATTCGCTACCAGATTAATACTGTGGGTCGTTCCCGAAGTGAAAATAATTTCCTGGACTTTGGCCACATTGAAATGCTTTTGGATCTTTATACGGGCCTGTTCGTATTTATTGGTTGCCTCTTGGGATAGCGTATGCACCCCCCTGTGAATGTTCGCATTGTAATTACTGTAGTAATCGACAATCGCATCGATGACCTGTATTGGTGTCTGTGAGGTAGCGGCATTATCGAAATAGACCAAAGGATGCCCATTGACCTTACGGTTTAAGATCGGAAAATCTTTGCGAATCTCTTTCGGATGGAAGGCAATTTTCCCCATGTCACAAGTCAAACCCCAATCGTACCCCTAGTTTTTCAGCTATGAGTCGATTGATTCGTGTTTTCAACTCTGGGATACGCACACTTTCCAGTACATTATTGGCAAATGCATACATCAACAAAGCCCTGGCTTCCTTCTTGGGGATTCCCCGGGATTGTAGATAAAACATGGCATCCTCATCCAACTGACCAATGGTACACCCGTGCGAACATTTTACATCATCCGCGAAAATCTCCAATTGGGGTTTCGTGTTGATGGTCGCCTTGTCGCTGATCAGAATATTATTGTTCTGTTGAAAGGCATTGGTCTTTTGGGCTATCTTATCCACAATGATCTTTCCATTGAACACCCCTGTGGAATTTTCACCGTAAATACCCTTATAATCCTGATGACTTTCGCAATTGGGTTCAATATGGTGCACCAATGTATGGTGGTCTACATGCTGCTTGTACCCCAAAATGGTCACCCCTTTCATGGTGGAGTCGATATACTCCCCGTTCTGATAAAAATTCAGGTTGTTTCTGGTCATTTTACCCCCGAAAGAAAACGTATGTACCTTAACCACACTATTGCTTTTCTGGTCAATGTAGGTGTTATCGATCAAGGAAGCGGTTTTGGCATCGTTCTGTATCTTATAATAATCAACATTGGCGCGCTCAGCCGCAAAGATCTCGGTCACGCAGTTGGTCAAGACCTCGTTCGAGGTTAAACTTTGGTGCCTTTCGATGACCTGTAGTTCGGCATTTTCCTCGACCACGATCAGGTTTCTGGGCTGTAACATCAAAGAGGCTTCGTTCCCTGTTGAAAAATGAAGGATCTCAACGGGTTTTTTCGGCATTTTGTTCTTGGGGATATAAATAAACGCCCCCTCCCTACTAAAAGCGGTATTCAAGGTCGTCAAGGAATCCTCCTTAGAGGCAACCTGGTTAAAATAAGTATCGATGACCTGTTTGTACATCGGTTTGGTCAAGGCCGCACTCATCAAACAGATGTCGACCCCATCGTGGGTCGTTTCCGAATGAAAGGAAGAGTAGATACCATCTACGAAAACAATCTTATAGGTGTCCATCTCATGTATGAAAAATTTCTTCACCTCTTTATATTCCACGGTATTGACCTCTTTGGGAAAAATACTGAAATCGATCTTCTGAAGACTTTTCAAGGAGGTATACTTCCAAGCTTCCTCCTTTTTGGTGGGAAACCCCTTTTCCTCAAAGTTCTTAATGGCCTCAGAGCGGATATCGTGCACGGGGTGCTCCACATCGACCTTGTTTTCAAAGGCCATGAAAGAAGAAATCAATTTATCTTTTAAATCCATTCTTAAAAGTTTCTTGTTTTGAGTTTCAGGTTTCAAGTTCACTATCCTTAAACTTTGTCCCCTTGAAATCCTTTTTGTTCAAATAATTAATAAAGTTTGCAATTCTTTTGCTTAGTGTTTCATATTCGTGTCAGTCTTTGCATTTCATCATGGTTGATGTAATCATTATCAAAAATGCGGTACAACTGCGATCTTGATTCGCCTGCAGATGCCTTGGCCATTGATAAAAACTGTCGAAACTCAAGATTTCCATCCCTTTCAAAACCTTCGGCTATATTATCCATAACAGACCCTGAAGCGCCTTTAATCTGGTCTCGTAGCTTAAAATCATTTTTGAGATCTGTTGATTTTGACAAGTGAATGACCTTTTTCGAAAGTCTTCTTGCTTCTTGCCAAATTTCTAAATCCTCAAAACGTTTTATCGTAGCCATAACCTGAAACAATAGAAACTAGAAACTTGTAATTAAGCTATCGTTTCCTGTTTGATCCAATCGTATCCTTTGTCCTCCAATTCATGGGCCAAGTCTTTGGTACCCGATTTCACGATCTTCCCCTCATGCAACACATGCACGAAATCAGGGATGATATAGTCGAGCAGCCGCTGGTAATGCGTAATCACGATGACCGCATTATCCTTGCTTTTCAATTTGTTCACCCCATTGGCAACAATACGCAAGGCATCGATATCAAGACCGGAATCCGTTTCATCCAAAATTGCGAGTTTCGGCTCTAACATCGCCAATTGAAAAATCTCGTTTCGTTTCTTTTCCCCACCGGAAAAACCTTCATTCAAGGAACGCGATAAAAATTTACGGTCTATTTCCAATAACTCCGCTTTTTCCCGGATCATTTTCAACATCTCATTGGCGGGCATATCCTCCAACCCTTTGGCCTTTCGGGTTTCATTGATCGCCGTTTTCATAAAGTTGGTCACAGAGACCCCTGGAATTTCAACAGGATATTGAAACGACAGAAAAATCCCCTTATGGGCCCTTTCCTCGGGAGAGGCCTCTTCAAGATTCTCACCTTCCATAACCACGCTTCCTTCGGTCACCTCATATTCCTCTTTCCCGGCTATGACCGCCGCCAGGGTACTTTTTCCAGAGCCGTTGGGACCCATGATGGCATGTACTTCCCCGGCATTGACTTCAAGATTTATACCTTTCAGTATTTCGTTTCCTTCTATACCTGCATGCAGGTTGATGATCTTTAACATGTGCTACTTTTTAGTATTCAATTTATCCAACTGAGCCTTCAAGGCTTATTTCCAAAAGTTTTTGGGCTTCCACCGCAAATTCCATGGGTAATTTGTTCAAGACCTCCTTGCTGAACCCATTCACGATCAACGCAATGGCCTTTTCGGTTTCTATACCACGCTGATTGCAATAAAAAATCTGGTCTTCCCCGATCTTACTGGTCGTTGCCTCATGTTCTATCTGAGCGGTCTTGTTCTTCACTTCGATATACGGAAAGGTATGGGCCCCACAATCATTCCCCATCAACAAGGAATCGCATTGCGAAAAGTTCCTAGCATTCTTGGCACGGCTATGTACCTGCACCAAACCGCGGTAACTGTTCTGTGATTTTCCCGCAGAAATTCCCTTCGAGATGATGGTGCTCCGCGTATTCTTTCCTAAATGTATCATTTTGGTTCCCGTATCGGCTTGCTGATGATTATTGGTTACCGCGATGGAATAGAATTCCCCTATGGAATTGTCCCCCTTTAATATACAGGAAGGATATTTCCAGGTAACCGCCGATCCCGTCTCAACTTGGGTCCATGATATTTTCGAGTTTTTATGGCAAATACCCCTTTTGGTAACGAAGTTGTACACCCCGCCCTTACCTTCCTTATCACCGGGATACCAGTTTTGTACCGTTGAGTATTTTATTTCGGCATTGTCTAGGGCTATCAATTCAACCACAGCGGCATGCAATTGGTTTTCATCACGTGAAGGGGCGGTACACCCTTCCAAATAACTGACATAACTACCTTGATCGGCGATGACCAGTGTTCTTTCGAACTGCCCTGTCCCGGCCTGGTTGATCCTAAAATAGGTCGACAGTTCCATCGGACAACGAACTCCCTTGGGAATGTAGCAGAAAGATCCATCGGAGAAAACCGCAGAATTCAGGGCCGCATAAAAATTATCCTTTTGGGGCACGATAGAGCCAATATACTTCTTGACCAGTTCAGGATGTTCCTTGATCGCCTCAGAGATGGAACAGAAAATAATCCCTTTTTCAGCCAAGGTCTTTTTAAAGGTCGTGGCCACTGAAACCGAATCCATCACGATATCAACCGCAACCCCGGCCAATTTCTTCTGTTCGTCCAAAGAAATCCCCAATCGCTTGAAGGTATCCAACAATTCGGGATCTACCTCATCCAAACTATCGTATTTCGGCTTGCTGTTCGGGGCCGAATAATAGGATATCGCTTGAAAATCTGGTTTCTTATAGGTGATATTCGCCCATTCGGGTTCTACCATTTCCTTCCAGGCCTTAAACGCCTCCAAACGCCATTCGGTCATCCATTGGGGCTCTTCCTTCTTTTTCGAAATGGCGACTACGATTTCCTCATTCAATCCAACCGGAAAGGTATCCGATTCGATATCCGTATAAAAACCGTACTCGTACTCCTTGGTTTCGAGTTCCTTTTTTAATTCCTCTTCTGTATATGCCATTTTTTTCGATTAATCAATTTGAAAATGAAATAATTTGAAGATGGTATTATTTTCAAATTGAATCATTTTCAAATCTTTAAATTATAAAGAAAAGCTCTCCCCACAGCCACAGGTACGCTGTGCATTAGGGTTGTTGAACACAAAACCCTTGCCGTTCAATCCTCCGGAGTATTCCAAAATAGTCCCGGCCAGGTATAAAAAGCTTTTCTTATCCACGATAATGCGTACTCCGTTATCCTCAAATACCTTATCGGTATCTCCCATGGCGGTATCGAATGTCAATTCGTACGAAAGTCCACTGCATCCGCCACTCTTCACGCCTACCCGCACATAGTCCTTTGAGGCATCATAGCCATCCTCGGTCATTAAACCAATGACCCTTTGTTTCGCCGTTTCTGAAACTTGTATCATTATTTGTTTTGATTCTAAATAGTTTACAAATATAGGTTTTATGTAGTGTTTTGCAATACATCCTAACATTATTATAACGAATAAGCGCATAAGGGTTCTCTATGGTAAGTGGGAACCACGGCACGCCCCTGCCCGATTTTTGCATACGGGCCAAAAAAAACCACCCTTGCGGGTGGTCAAAAAGATTAAAAAACCGAGGAGTGCCCCTTAGGACAACCTGGTAGCGTTTCTATTTGTATAGTTCATTATAATACTGGGCGGCCATTCGTGCGCTCGTAAATTCGGGGATCACATCATCCATGCCCTGGAAAACGATCTGCTGCCATTTCTTGGGATTATCATAGAAGGTGGGTATCACCTTTTTCTCAAGAATATCATACAGATTTTCACTGTCGAGCTTATCCTGGTCCCATGTTGGCATATTGTGGTCTATCGCCGGAAGGATAAAGGAATTTTTTCCATCCTTGGCGAACTCGGGGATCCACCCATCATCGGTCGAAACATTGACCGATCCGTTCATGGCTGCCGTCATACCACTGGTACCCGAAGCCTCTCGGGTAATTCTTGGGGTATTGAGCCAAATATTGGATCCACATTTCAATTTTCGCGACAGTTCAATCTCATAGCCCACCAATACGGCCAGGTTCGATTTCTGTTTGCAATAATGCACCAAGTGGTTGAAAATATCGATGCCATAGAAATCGTGGGGATACGGTTTCCCGGCCCAAATGATCTGTACCGGATATTTTTCGTTGGAGATCAGCCTTTCAAATCGCTCCAGGTCTTGGAGCAACAGATCGGCCCTTTTATACCCCGCAAAACGTCTCGCCCAGACCATGGTCAACACATTGGGGTCGAAAAGCTTGTTCGTCTGGTTCAACACCTCGGCGAAAAGGTTTTTCTTCAAATCAATCTTAATTTCGTGATAGAGTTTGGCATCCTTGGTCTTATGGGCTTCCTCTATGACCTCATCTTGCCAAAATTTCTGGTTCTGTGCATTCGTGATGGGGATGATTTTACTGGTACCGGGGAAGTCTTTCCACATATCCTGGGATACCTTGGCATGCAATTTTGAAACTGCATTCGATTTTTTGGCCATTCTAAGGGCAGAAACCGTATAATTGATCATCCCCCCATTGACCATCTCTTTCTGAAGTTCAGGTTCTGATAGGTACCTGCCAAAGAAACCACAACGGTTCAAATGACGCCCATCGCGTTCTTCGTTCCCTGCTTTTTCAGGGGTGTGGGTGGTAAAGACCATTTGGCTTTTCTTCACACCTTGATCACGTAAATAATAAAAGGCGGGTAACGCATGCCCTTCATTCAAATGATAGACATCGGCCCCTCCCAAGGCTTCGACGATCTTTGCCCCGGCAATACCCAACACGATACTTTGGGAAATACGGGTCAAATAATTGGCATCGTACAGGTAATTGGTGACGGTTCTTGACAAATAATCATTGCCTTCCACATCGGTGGTCAACAAATACATGGGCACCGTGCCGAAAATCTCAGGTTTCAACACCATCGCCCGTACCTTGACCGCCGGGTTGTCGTGCAATTTAACCTCAACCTCTAAGCCTGAATCCTCTAAAAAGGTATAGTTCTTTTCTATAAAGTTGGCGCGCATGGTTTGATCCCCATTACGTCCTTGGTCGTAATAGCCATATTTCCACAACATGCCTATCCCGATCATATTCTGTTTTAGCTCAAAGCCCGATCGCATGTGGGAGCCGGCCAAAAATCCGAGTCCGCCCGAATAGATCTTGAGGGCTTGGTGGATGCCGAATTCCATACTGAAATAGGCGGCTTTTTTATTGAATTCTTTTGCAGGCGTGTACGGGTGATGCCATTTGTTATAATCTGATGTCATTTTAATTCGGTTTTAAGGGGGCGAATTTAACTAAATTCAGTGATAAATATGTGGAGTGTCCTCTCTTTTAACATGTTCTCACTAAGATGCACGGTTTTATTACGTAATCGGAATTCCAAGCCTGTTTTTTTATTGAAAAACAAGATTTAAAATGAAGTGGATTTTATGTTTAGCACATAAATATCAACGGCTTACAGACAAAGTATATGACAGGCTTGGAAAGATGATTATTTGATCTTGATCATGATCACATCAGACATTCCCTTATTTTGCAGCCCAGGGAAATCGGGACTGGCACTTTCGCCTACCACGATGATGCTTTTATCGGGATTCTCAAGCACATCAAAACCATACTCCAAAGCTGAACCCCCAAAAGATCGTTGCCAGAGCAAATCCCCATTTGAAGCGGTCTTTACGACCCAAAGGTCATTTTCACCAGCGTTGACCGTTGCATCGCTATCCAAGCTTTTGGAATTACCAGCTATGGAGTATCCCCCATCCAAACTGGCACTTACCCCTTGTGCAGCATCAAATTGGGTGCCTCCATAGGTTTTTTCCCATAAAAGATTCCCATTATCATCGATCTTGATCAACCAAACATCCGATTCGCCTTTGTTTTTCGAGACATCTGCGTCATCACTGAAGGTATTGCCCGCAATCACATAGCCGTCATCGTTCGTCTTGGCAATATCATAGGAAATTTCAATACCCGAACCACCAAAGGATCGTTCCCAGACCAATTCACCCAAACTGGTAATCTTCACGACCCAAAAATCATAACTGCCTTTGGTAGCACTGATGTCAAAATCGTCACTTTCAGAAAATCCAGCCAATACAAATCCTCCATCATCGGCCTGCACCACCGCGTGTGCCCTATCGTTATTGGTGCCCCCAAAATACCTTCTCCATTCCATATTTCCAAGCGCATCCAATTTCGTGCCCCAAAACTCCCCGACCCCATGTCTTGTAAGATATTGTCCTTTTTCGGTAAACCCATCTGATCGGGCCGCGGTAATATCCAAAAATCCAATAAAAAAGAATCCCCCATCCTGGGTTTCAATAATATCATAGGAATGGTCATGGCCCGAAAATCCAAAACTCTGTTCCCACTCCATAGTTCCCGCAGCATCCAATTTTAGGATCCAATTATCATGAAAGCCTTCATTATTGCTTGCGTCACCATCATCACTCATCGCATATCCGGTAAGAATATACCCCCCATCTTTGGTCTGCGCTACAGACTGCCCTATATCATCCTTGCTTCCACCATAGGTTTTATTCCATTGTAGGTTCCCCTCAGCATCCAACTTCAACAACCAATAATCATTGCCTGGAAACGGCTTGCCTACAATATCCCCGTCCATACTATTGGTGTACCCTAAAATAGCAAAGCCCCCATCGGTTGTCCGTATAATCGCCTGGGCCGTCTCTTCCCCCGAACCTCCAAAATTCTTGATCCAGGCCACTTCCCCCAAGAATTCCACATTCATATTCGGATCTATAAAAAAGTTGTTATCGGCTTCAACAGAGCAGCCAAGAATACTTAGAACCAAAAGTGAACCAATCCATTTTTTCATTATTCCGACTTTTTAATAATGAACAATCCCGAGTTTATATCGCTGACCAATATCTTACCGCTTTCGAAATAGGGATACACGCTCCACACCCCATCAAATCCGGCACTATTGCTCGATGGGAACGTATCGAAAAAACCTGCCTCGGAAATCGATTTATTCGCAATGCCCGAAATATCGAGCACCCGGATACCCGCCCTATAATTCGCCAAGAAATATTGATTGCCTTTTACATAGCCGTTGTGGTCTATTGCCGTGGTTTCACCGGTATAGGTGGTATGTAAGACGGGATTATCCAGGTCGGATACGTCAAAAACCAAGGTACGGGAATCGAAACCGAAATTCACTTCATCGAGCTCATCCCCAAAAATATAATACCGTTGATCCTCGGTAAACCACCCTTGGTGGGTATAGGCCAGATTTTGATACCCGAAAGTAGCAATACCAGCGGGATTCGCTTTATCGGTCACGTTTACGATGGCGACCTGATTCTCATTCGCCCCAATAAATATTTCGGCCCCCGTATAATCGGTATCCGGACCATTATAGGTGATCACCTGTGCATCATGGGTATACCCATTGGCACCATAGCCCCCTGCCGAAACGGGATTTTTAGGATCTTGCAAACTCACAAAATGCACGCCCCCATTAAAGGCATCATTTCGAGCAGTGCCTACAGGATAGGCAAAACCTGTAGCCTCATTGATCACTACATTGTGGGCATTGCCAAAACCGGTATAGCGCCCATCATTATCAAAAACCTCTGGCGTATCGCTAACATTTCGCAATCGCGTAAGGTCAAAAACCTGCATGCCATGGTTATCGGCCTCAGAAACAATATAGGCATGGTTATCATAGACCTTGATATCGCGCCAAGAACTAGTGCCCGAAGCGGAAGGTAATTTTCCCAGGTAAATAAGATTCTCGGTATCGGTGATATCTACGAAAGCCGTGCCGTTGTCCAAGCCCATTAAGGCATATTCCTTGTTCGTGGTGTGGTCTGTCCATCCCCAAACATCATTCCCTTCCAATGCCCCAAATTCGGAAAGGGAAATTCGGCCTAAAAGGTCATAACCATTACAAGGATACATCCCTGCCATTCCATTTTCACAAGGGGTGAATCCTACTTGGGGTTCGGGTACGAATTGATCTTCATTATCCGGTTTTTCTTCGTTCTTGGAGCAGCCCATAAAAAGCAGTATAAGAACTGGCAATAGGTAGAACGTATTCTTCATCATAGCATTGATTTTAGTTCTTAGTTATTAAAGATAAGATTATTATAATATCCTTCTTATTTTTGCCAGATGCTAGAAGACAAGAATCAGGAGAAAACAGATTTGGAAAAATTGGGGGAATTCGGATTGATAGACCATCTGACACAACACTTCCCGATCACCCGAACATCGACCGTAAAGGGGATTGGGGATGACGCCGCCATACTCGACTTTAAGGGATTTAAAACGGTCGTGTCGACCGATCTTTTGATCGAGGGGGTGCATTTCGACCTCAGCTATATGCCCTTGAGGCATTTGGGGTACAAAGCCGTGATGGTGAACCTTTCGGACATCTATGCCATGAATGCCGAAGCGACCCAAATTACGGTATCGATGGCGGTATCGAACCGATTTCCGTTGGAAGCTTTGGAAGAACTCTACGCGGGCATAGCCCTGGCCACAAAAACATATAACGTTGATTTGGTCGGCGGGGATACCACCTCGTCGACCACGGGATTGATCATCAGTATTACCGCCATCGGAAAGGCAAAGGCCACCGATATCGTCTATCGCTCCGGTGCCAAGGAAAACGACCTTTTGGTGGTCACCGGGGACTTGGGGGGCGCCTATATGGGCCTTCAGGTCTTGGAACGTGAAAAGGAAGTATTTAAGGTAAACCCCAACAACCAACCCGATCTTGAACCGTATTCCTATATCGTGGAACGCCAATTGAAGCCCGAGGCCCGTAAGGATATGTTTGATCTGTTTAAAAAATTGGACGTGCACCCAACGTCGATGATCGATATCAGTGACGGACTCTCCTCTGAAATCCTGCACCTATGCAAGCACAGTAAGGTGGGCTGTCATCTCTATGAGGATAAAATTCCCTTGGATCCCACGGTCATTTCGGCCTGCGAGGAATTCCATATCGATAGTACCATGGTCGCCTTGAGCGGGGGAGAGGATTATGAGCTCTTGTTCACCTTAGACCAGAAAGAATTCCCGAAAATAAAGGGCAATCCCAACATGACAGTCGTGGGGCATATGACTGCCGAGCAAGACGGCGCTCACTTGATCTCAAGGAACAACGCCAAAATACCATTGACCGCCCAGGGCTGGAATTCATTTTCGGAAAACGGATAAGGGCCAAAAGAGCATGGGGACAATTATCCAATTGAGCCCTAAAAAACGTATGGACCGGATTATTTCGAAATCCGATAGCGTCCTTTGAAACATTGACAAATGCACTTTTAGGACGATCGTTATGTGCATATCCAGTATTTGCTTATCTTTTAAGTACATAAGGATCATGTCCCCATGAATGTTATTTTCGCATTGTCGATTGTTTGTGCGACCCTTTTTGGTCTAATAGGCCTTTATTTGGTCTTAACAAAAAAGGGCAATACAACTGCCAATCGAATTCTAGGACTTTTCTTTTTGTTGTGGGAGATTGACTTTTTTGATGGTGCATTGATGCTCAATGGGTTTTACTTAGAGCATCCAAATCTTGCTCTATGGACCGATTCCTTTCTGTTTCTCTATGGGCCATTGATTTATTTTTATACCCTTTTTACCATCGATGGGAATAAGAAATTCCGTATTTCATACCTCATCCATTTTCTTCCCTTTTTACTGGGTTTTATTGTGCTATTGATAATATACCACTTGCAACCCATCGATTACAAGCTGAAAATCCTTGAAGGAATTACAACCTTTAACCAACCTGTAGAATCTTTTATAGGCTTCCTGTTTATTTATCTCCATTTCTTCTCTTATATATTTCTTTCGTACCACAGACTGAAAAATGCCGAACGGAATCTTAAGAATTACTATTCATATCCGATTTTACGATGGTTATATAACTTATTATTTGGTCTGTCCATTGTGCTATCACTATCGATTGTGAGCAGTATATTCCAATTTCTTGGTGCCACAATGTATTTCAATTTAAGCGTGATTATCATTCTCCTTTCCATAGGAGTGTTTGTAGGTCGCCTCATCTTTAAATCCTTGGATCAACAATCACCAATGCTTACACAACTTAGCGGAAGAAAATATTCAGGAAGCGATTTGGCCCAGAATGAGGTAGAGGCAATACGATCAAAGATCCTCGGAGCCTTGGATAAGGATGAACTTTTTCTAGACCCAGAACTTTCGTTGGAAAAGCTCTCAGAAAAAATCGGAATCACAAAACGAAACGTATCCCAAGTTATCAACGAGGTAATGGGTAAAAATTTTTTCGATTTGATAAACACCTATAGAATCGAACGTGCGAAACGGATTTTCATGAAAAACAAAGATCCAAAGCTCACGGTTCTGGAAGTTCTCTATGAGGTCGGTTTCAATTCGAAGTCCTCATTCAATACCCAATTCAAAAACAAAACCGGCTTGACCCCTTCAGAATTTAAAAGACTGAATCCATAAACATTTTACTTCAAGTAAATAAAAACTCGAACGTTGTAAAAAGGGTTCGACTTCATGCAATCGGTCGCGTATATTCTTAGTTATTAAGAAGTTTGATGCAATAACCACTAAAATCATGCATCATGGAATCTTCCTTCAATATCGAACAAGATCAAATACAACTTAACAAACAGCTATGGTATCACTTTTATCCCGGCCTGGCGATTTTGATTACCTACATCATAATCAGCCCCTACCTGATCGAATGGGGATATCCTGGCTTGACCGCCCTATTATTTGTAGAACTTTTGGTGCTTGGCCCTATTGGCATAACGCACTTATGGAGCCACGGTAAGCACTTGAACGGCAAACCCTCTCTAAAAAATGTGATTGCCTATACCGATAAACTTTCGTGGAAGCAGTATTTAATGTGGACACTCGTTGGAATATTGGCCTGTACGATCGTATATATCCCCTTATATCCGTTGGGCCTTTTTCTTAAGGATAGTATTTTTAACTGGTTGCCCGAATGGTATTTTGACCCTGGATATGGCACCTCGGACATGGATTTGATTGCCAAGGTTTTTTTAGCGGCCATAGTTATCGACGGAATTGTGGGGCCAGTTGTTGAAGAGCTCTTTTTCAGGGGATATCTTTTACCCAGGATGGCCTATCTAAAAAAATGGGCCCCAATCGTTAACGGACTCCTGTTCGGACTCTATCATTTTTGGCAGCCCCATAATTATTTGGCCATAATCGGCATTGGGATTGTGATCAGCTTCATCGTTTGGAAAAAGAAAAATGTCTATTTGGGTATGCTGATCCATTGTATTCTAAACATCCTTGGTGCACTAAGTGGATTCTTAGCGGCTAATGCCGGGGAAGTTATTTTGAGATAGCCGTGTACGTATAAAAAAGCCCGACGCTTTTGGTCGGGGTTAGTTCGACCGACCGATTTGCCAGCGCATTGCAGGCTCGGCAAATCAGGGTACGGACATAGTGCCACCAAAAAAAAGACCCCGACGCTTTAGGTCGGGGTTAGTTCGACCGACCGATTTGCCAGCGCATTGCAGGCTCGGCAAATCAGGGTACGGACATAGTGCC
>NZ_JBATHS010000287.1:0-3635 GCF_049667165.1 Maribacter sp. | reverse complement strand
AAATGTATTTCTTCGGTCTGTATTATCGTGCGTTCTTTCTCCCTGACAATGGCTTCTTCTTTCTGAATGACATCCTTTATTTTTTCGTCACGTTGTTTTTTCGCTTCCTCCTTGGCCTTGGTTTCGGCAATCAATTGCGTTTCTTGCGCTTTTTGCTCCTGCAGTAATCGGGCATTCTTTTGTTTTTCTTCAACGGCCAAACGTTGGTTCTCTTTTTCCTGTAAGGAGAAAAGCGCTAGGGAGCCATCATGGGTCATGTTACGTTCTTTTGAACTTAGAATCGCTTTGGAATTGTCCTCATATCCTGCCTTACTACCATTGATTTTATAGGATGAGGTACATGCGATATCAAATTTAAATGAGCCATCCCTACCGGTCATCAAATCCGAAATTAGTGTGCCCTCGGCGTCCACTAGTTGAATTTTTCCTTCGGCAATGGGCATTTGGGTGGACTTGTCCGTTACTATACCGACGATAAACTGGTTACAGTCCTCGATGAGCAAGGGTTTGGTTTCGGTAAAGGCATATATATCATCATTGCCTTTTCCTCCGGGTCGGTTCGACGCAAAGAATCCCGTTTTTCCATTGGGGTATAACCACATCGAGAAATCATCGTAACCACTATTGATGGGTAAACCCAGGTTGTCGGGTTTTTCGTAGCTACCGTTTTGGTATTTTGTAAGGAAAATGTCCAATAGGCCATAACCCGGATGACCGTTGCTGGCGAAATAGAGATTGTCCTGATCATCTAAAAACGGAAACTGCTCCTTTTTATCCGTATTGATTTCTTTCCCTAGATTGATTGGGTTTCCATATCGTTCATCGGATTGAATATCGACATAGTAGAGGTCAAAAGAACCAAAACCACCTTCACGGTCAGAGGCAAAGTAGAGCCTTGATTCGTCCGAATTCAATACGGGATGCTCCGTCGAAAAGACGTCACTGTTGAAAGGAAGTTCCACAATATTGTCCCAATCATCTTCGCCCCATTCGGCCTTATAGATCTTGAGGTTTTTTATTTTTTCGGAATCGGTTCTTTTTGTTCCATTTCGGGTAAAATACAATGTTTTTCGGTCATTGGTGATTGCAAAGGAACCTTCGTGCATTTTGGTATTGACCGTTTTTGAAAATGGGACGCTAAGACTGTCCCCCATGGCCAATTTGGGCAACGGATGGGAATATATATCCAAGTAGTTCAGGTTGTTCCAGCGGTATATTTTCCCTGAATTCTTTCGTGTGGCGGTATAGACTAAGTTTGAATCCAAGACTGCCGCCCCAAATTCGGAGTTGGGAGTGTTGATTAGCAGATTCTCGATATCGAACCGGGGTCCAATGGCACTTACATTTTCCAGATAGACCAATGCATTATTTAACTGGTCGACCTTATCGTTTTGGTTTTGTTGGGTATAAAAATCCAGCAACACCTGATGGGCTTCATCGTAGGCCCCTGTGGCTTTTAACGATTGGTACAATTTGAATTGATAATCTTCCCCGACCTTGTCCCCGTAATTTGCAGCCAAATACGTATACCATCGGGCAGCGGCCTTCATATTGAACGTATGATAATAACTATCCGCAAGGTTTTTTATGAGCTTTGAACTCTTGTTGCGGGGCAACAACTGCTCGTATAACGGAATGGCATCACTATAAAAGGTCCTTTCAAAATAGGTGTCGGCACGTTTCAATTCATCCTGTGCAAATAGTGTTGGCAGGACACCTAAAACGAAAATTATAAGTAGTAGCTTTTTCATATCTAATAAAATCTAGGGGATTTGTCATACCCTTTTCCCAGCCCCCAAAGGTCCAAATCGAAAAGAACAAAAATTTCATGGGATCCCGAACTGTATTCGCTAAGGTTCGATAGCGTATAATCATAAGCATACCCAATGCGAAGTGACGGTAATACCGATATATTGAACATCGCACTCACCGAATCTTCCAATCGATAGGATAATCCTCCTTCAAAACGATTTAGGAACAATACATTCATGGAAAAATCCATCGTTAAGGGAGCACCTTGAACCATTTTGGCCATTATGGACGGTTTGATCTTTATATCGGGATTCAGTTCGTGTACATACCCTGAGGTAATAAAAAGATGGAGCTCTTCCGAACCGATCCGATTGATCCCATCCTTGTTTTCGAGGTGTTTGGAGGTCAACAGGTTGGGTATGGAAATTCCCGTATAAAAATTCCCGCGATGGTAAAAAGCGCCGATACCCACATTCGGAAAGGTATTGTTCATATTTTCATTAAAGGCCGCATCATCCTGGAATTCAGGCAGCATGAAGCCATTGAAATCAGTTTCGAAAGTGGTGATTCCTCCTTTTAATCCTAAGGCGATATTACTTTGATCATCAAGCTTTAGGATATAGGCAAAATCGGCATAGATATTATTTTCCTTAAGCACGCCGTCCCCAATATCATCCGTAATGAACGAGAGCCCCATTTCCACTTTTTCGCTGAGTGGGGCATGGGCAAAAAAGGTCATGGTCTTTGGGGCTCCTACTGCAGTTGCCCATTGCGAACGGTAAAGTGCCCCTAAGTTCAATTTGCCCGGTTCGTTGGTCGTATAGGCAGGGTTTATGACGCTCATATTGTACATGTACTGCGTATACTGTGGATCTTGCTGGGCTTGGATGCCCATTTGGACCAAGAGTAGCATAAAGGTGATATAAACTATTTTTTTCATGTTTCTTTGTTATTTGCTACTCGACCTATCGGTTAAGGTATAATCGTCCTTGTTTTGGTTCGTGTCCTTCCTTATGGTAATCCACGATATAGAAATACACCCCATTCGGTGCCTTGTCACCGTCCCACGAGGGATTGTTCTTATCGCCTTCAAAGAGTGTGGAACCATATCTATTGAGAATTTCCAAAGTGAAATCCGGGAAAATAGCTTGGATATTGGGGATAAAAAAAGTGTCGTTTCGACCATCGTTATTCGGTGAAAACCCATCTGGGATAAAGAACCCATAATCCTCTGGATCACAATTCGTAAGGTCTACGGTCACCGCTACGCGTTCGGGATTGATACAGCCGGTTTCGGGATTGTAACTTTCGGCATAATACGTAGCATTGCCAACCAAAGGAATAGCATCGGTCAAGGGCGTCCCGTTTTCAACGGTATCGTACCAGAGTACCTCTGTATCGTTCATAGTTTCCAAAATCCTTAAATCCCCAATGGTTGGGTTGTCCAAGCCACAAATGGCCAAATCGGTAAAGTGGAGGGATACAGGCTCTAGGCCATAAACGGTTGGAATGATTTCCAAGCGTACATCGCTCTCACAACCATTTAACTCCTCCGAGGCGAAATACGATGTTCCATCTTCGAGGGTTTCCGCAGTATCCAAGGAATTTCCGCCTGTGGCTGCGTCATACCAAATTAGGGTGCCGTTATTGGGTGCCATTGCCCCCAAAGCTGCAATAGTGGCATTTTCCGATGCGCAGAAAACAGGGTTGGCATTGGTCGTGGTTGGTGTTTCAGAAGTGGTCAAGGCCACTGCGATACGTATCCTTTCCGAACTCTCACAATTATTGTTGGGGTCCGTACTCGTTACAAAATAGTCTTCCCCGTCAACCAGTGCCGTTGTCAATGGAAGAATGATCGTATCGGTTTCCGTGGCAAAAAAGGA
>NZ_JBATHS010000286.1:0-1659 GCF_049667165.1 Maribacter sp. | reverse complement strand
ATAGTCGACACTGGCCTTGCCTGATGTACCTCGCTTGGTGGTTACCAAAATAACCCCAGAAGAACCCCTTGTTCCATAAATCGCAGCAGCCGAACCATCTTTAAGTACGTTTACACTCGCAATATCGTTGGGGTCTACGTTGTTCAAGGAAGCCCCTACAACCCCATCGATAACCACTAAGGGTTCAGAATTCGCACCTACGGTAGAAATACCCCTTAATCGAATAACGGCATCTTCATTTGGGTTGCCCCCTTTGTTGTAGATACTTAAACCCGCTACCTTACCTTGCAGTAATTGTGAGGCATCGTTGACCGTACCTTGGTTGAATTCCTCTTCACCAACAACGGTAACTGCGGAAGTAATCTCCTTTTTGGTAGAAGAACCATACCCTACGATGACCACTTCATCCAAGGCTTGGGCATCTTCTGCCAAAGTAACAGTAATACTGGTTTGCCCATTTACAGGAATCTCAGTCGTACTGTAGCCAATATAACTGATCACCAAAGTGGCATTTTCACCTACATTGATGGTGAAATTACCATCAAAATCGGTTTGTGTTCCATTCGTTGTCCCTTTCTCGACAACACTTGCCCCTGGTAAGGGACCATTAGCATCCGAAACCGTTCCAGATACCTCTTGGGCTTGTGCCCAACCAAAGCAAATAAATGCCCCGATAAGCAAGAAGCCTTTTAATAAAGTAATCTTCATAAAGAATTAATTTAAGTTTGAGTTAATTTAATCAAGAGCTAAAAATATATAAAATTTTGTTAATGTTCCTTTATATTGCGTGTTAAATACTACGAAAACGGTTTCGTGTTAATAACTTCCCAAAGTTGGGATACTAATAATCCAGTGCTTGATAAAATAAGATTTTCATAGTTTTCTTATGAAAAAAGTGGGGATGTAGAAATAATATCCAAATATAGGCATTTTTTTTTAAGGGGTGATAGCATTATTTTTTGCTAAAAACAGCTTAACATTCAATGAAGGAATATTACCTTCGTATGGAGTGGATGAATCAAGATGTGAGCACTAGTTTATGAAAAGGAAAATTACCTTAAAACAAATCGCACGTGAGTTGGATGTATCCATATCCACCGTATCAAAAGCCTTGAAGGATAGTGGGGAGATCAGCGCAGATACCAAGCAGAAAATAAAGGCATTTGCCAAATTATATAATTATAGGCCCAATATACAGGCTTTGAATCTTAAAAGTAGGCGCACCCACAATATCGGAGTGATCATTCCCGATATCGTACATTATTTTTTCACTACCGTTTTTAGGGGCATTGAGCATTACTCACAAAAACATGGTTATAATGTTATTGCCTGTGTTTCCGATGAGTCCCTTAATAAGGAGATTATCAATATGGAGATGCTGGCGAATGGCAGTGTTGATGGCTTTATTTTGGCCTTGTCCGCCGAAACCCAAAAAAAGAATGCGTTCAGTCATTTGAAGGAAATCATAGACCAAGGTATTCCACTCGTTCTTTTTGACCGGGTAACCGATGAGATTGAATGTGACAAGGTGTTGATCGATGATAAGAAAGCTGCCTTTCTTGGGGTCAAAAAGTTTATTGATAACGGGAGAAAAAAAATCGCCTTGATCACCACCGAGGATTATTTCAGTGTCAGTAGGGATCGTGAAGCGGGATATCG
>NZ_JBATHS010000285.1:0-2328 GCF_049667165.1 Maribacter sp. | reverse complement strand
AGTCCGGTGACAACAACGGCATATTCGCTATTTGTGGTAGGCACTTCTGCCTCCATAGGGGCCCTGAGAAATTGGAATAAGGGATTGATTGATTTTAGAATCGCCATTGTTTTTGCCATCCCGGCATTCATAGCCGTATTTATTGTTCGAAAATATCTGCTTCCTATAATCCCATTGGAGCTTTTTACCATATTCGATTTAGTAGTCACCAAGGATATGGCCGTAATGGTGTTCTTGGCCATCATCATGTTGTTCAGTGCCATCTCAATGATATGGAAAAGGAAATTACCCCAAGGCGGTCATCATTCAATTGGTTTTAATTATAAGTTGATCGTACTTCAAGGAATTAGTATTGGCCTCATCACCGGTGTTGTAGGCATTGGAGGGGGATTTCTGATTATTCCCACCTTGGTCTTATTGGTTAAACTACCGATGAAGAAAGCGGTTGCCACCTCCTTGTTCATTATCGCCCTAAAATCACTGATCGGCTTTATGGGCGATCTAGGGCATATCGAAATAAACTGGCAATTTCTTTTAGGATTCACCATGGTTTCGACCCTGGGTATTTTTGTGGGCATGTACCTTTCATCCTTTATCAAAGGAGAAAAACTGAAAAAATCTTTTGGGTGGGTGGTAATGGTCCTTGCAATAGGCATTTTTTATAAGGAAATATTCACATAAAGATCTGAGCTATACAGAACAAATACATTTTTAGGTAACAGGAACATAGAATTGAAAGCAATAGTTAATAATTAGTAACATTTAAAACCTAATACAATGAAAATCAAAAAAGAAGATTTACCGATCATCATGCAAGCGCCAAATATGATCATGCGCTCACAACAAGATTGTGGCGGAATAACCCTAGGTTATAATGAATTGCCAGCAGGTACTGATTTTAGACCTTTATTGAAAGGATTGGCAAACGACAGTTGCCATTGCCCGCATTGGGGCTATGTCATCGAAGGGCAAATGCTGATCTTTTATGACGACGGAAAAGAAGAATTGGTCAGCGCCGGGGACGTCTATTATTGGCCTGCGGGCCATACGGGGATTGTAAAGGAAGACCTTAAATTTCTTGAGTTCAGTCCGACAAAGGAAATGAACGATGTGCTCACCCATGTAGGTAAAAGAATGGCCGAATTAGCGGGTTAATTGTAATATGGAACCTGTGGTATAGTATACCACAGGTTTATGAACAAAAAGAAAATCTAGGGTATTTTATGTAACTTGTTACTTTCGTAAAAAGGTTGAAAATAGCTTGCTATACAACCAAATAGATAGTTTCTCCCCTAAGTTTACGATTTGATGATTGTTCGAGTACGGGTTACCCTTACATAAAGTATTTCGAAGTAGCGGATTAGTATGACCATTCACCCAGAAAAATGAAAGTGGAGTCTAGAGACCACTCAAAAAACAGGGCAACACCGAAAAGCCATAGGAGTAGGAAATTAAACAATTGTATTATGCCTAAATATGTAATAGAAAGGGAAATTCCGGGAGCCGGTAATTTAACAGCGGAACAATTAAAGGGAATCTCACAAACTTCATGCGGAGTACTAAGTTTGATGGGGCCACAAATACAATGGGTGCAAAGTTATGTGACAACCGATAAGGTCTACTGCATTTATAATGCCCCCAATGAAGCGATGGTTCGCGAACATGCGAAAAAAGGGGGATTTCCGGCAAATTCGGTGAGTCAAGTTGCGACCATTATAGATCCAACAACAGCGGAATGATTCATTGTGAAATCCAATTTTATAAAGACGGAACAGAGATTCAGCGTAATAAAACGATTAATGCACTACAAAAGAACGAGACCAATTGAAATCGAGAAAGAGGATTTCAAAAAAATAGGATATCAGGTAATCGATACAATAGCTGATTTTTTTGATACCATTGAAGAATATCCGGTAACAAAAGGGGAATCACCCTTACAAATCCAAAATATTCTGGGCACTTCTACATTGCCCGTGCATGCTACATCTTCTACGGAAATTGTCAAAAGAACCACTGATTTATTACTGAATCATTCCTTGTTCAATGGACATCCAAAATTCATGGGGTATATTACCTCATCCCCAGCCCCCATTGGGGTTTTGGCAGATTTAATTGCATCGGCCATGAATCAAAATGTAGGGGCCCAAGTATTAAGTCCCATGGCCACCGAAATCGAAAAACAAACAGTGCAATGGTTAGCTGAATTTATCGGGGTTTCCCCGAATTATGGGGGAATTTTGGTCAGTGGGGGCAATATGGCCAATTTTACGGCTTTTTTAGCGGCACGAACCGCTAAAGCACCAAAGAGTATAAAAGAAGATGGTATTA
>NZ_JBATHS010000284.1:0-1812 GCF_049667165.1 Maribacter sp. | reverse complement strand
CCAATATTTTGGATGACAAGGTGCTGTACAAAAGCGATGGAATGCCCACCTACCATTTGGCCAATATTGTTGATGACCATCTCATGCGGATTACCCATGTAATTCGTGGTGAAGAGTGGCTGCCCTCATTGGCATTGCATCAATTATTGTATGATGCATTTGGATGGCAAGCCCCCCAATTTGCCCATTTGCCATTGATCATGAAACCCATAGGAAAGGGAAAACTGAGCAAACGGGATGGGGAGAAAATGGGATTCCCCGTATTTCCGCTTTCGTGGAACGATTCCCAAGGATATCGTGAAGCATGCTATTTCCCCGAAGCAGTTGTCAACTTTTTGGCCCTATTGGGCTGGAATCCAGGCACAGAACAAGAGGTTTTTTCCTTGGATGAATTGGTGCAACAATTCAGTCTAGACCGTGTGCAAAAATCGGGAGCACGTTTTGATCCAGATAAAACCAAATGGTACAATCATCAGTATCTACAAAACAAAAAAGATAGTCAATTGGCCGCTTTGTTTAAACCGGCTTTAGTTAATAGGACGATTCCAGAGCCTTATCTTGAAATGGACTACATTGAAAAAGTGGTTTCCCTGATAAAGGAACGTGCCAATTTTGTTTCCGATTTTTGGAAATTGAGCGATTATTTCTTCGAAGCACCAAAAACCTTCGATAATAAAGCCATTCGCAAGCAATGGAAAACGGATACCCCAAAAATAATGGCAGATCTCATTCCTGTTTTGGAGGATTTGGCGAGTTTTTCTTCAGAAAATATCGAAAAAAGGATCAAGGAATGGATAACGGAAAAGGAACTTTCCTTTGGTCAGGTCATGCCGCCCTTACGATTGATCATTGTCGGGGCCATGAAAGGCCCCCACTTATTCGATATCTTGGGGATGATAGGAAAAAAGGAAAGCATTAACCGCATACATACTGCCTTATCGAAATTTTAGGAGCGTCATGTAACAAAATGCCGAAATTTCCGACGTATAACTTAAAGCGTTTTTGTAACTTCATTCACTAACTAAAATGTATATATTATGGGAAGTTTCTTTTTAATACCGATCATTTTTTTCGGATTGATCATCCTATTTTCTTCTTTCTTTATAGTCAAACAACAAACGGCGGTCATCATAGAGCGTTTTGGTCGCTACCACAGCATACGCCAATCTGGATTACAAATGAAAATTCCACTTGTTGATCGTATTTCGGCTCGTTTAGGGTTGAAAATCCAACAATTGGATGTAATTATTGAAACAAAAACATTGGATGATGTATTTGTTAAACTAAAGGTATCCGTACAATATGTAGTTATAAGGGAAAAGGTATATGAAGCATTTTATAAATTGGAATATCCACATGATCAAATTACGTCTTATGTTTTTGATGTGGTGCGCGCCGAAGTCCCTAAGATGAAGCTGGATGATGTCTTTGTTAAAAAAGATGATATCGCCATAGCTGTTAAGGCTGAATTACAGGATGCTATGTTGGATTATGGGTATGACATCATAAAAACCTTGGTGACCGATATTGATCCAGATGCTCAGGTTAAAGAAGCCATGAACCGAATCAACGCTTCTGAACGGGAAAAAATCGCGGCACAGTTCGAAGGGGATGCTGCCCGGATCCTGATTGTTGAAAAAGCTAAGGCCGAAGCCGAAAGTAAACGATTACAAGGCCAAGGGATTGCCGATCAGCGTCGGGAAATCGCCAGGGGCCTCGAAGAGTCTGTTGAAGTTTTGAACAAGGTAGGAATCAATTCCCAGGAAGCATCCGCCTTGATCGTGGTTACCCAACATTATGATACGTTACAAT
>NZ_JBATHS010000283.1:0-4449 GCF_049667165.1 Maribacter sp. | reverse complement strand
GATGGGTGAGGGGAGATGGATGGCAGTTGGTAGTATCTACATTCCAAAGGGTCAGTTCGAGTGATTTTCGAAAGCCCCGAATGCTCGGGGGTATCGAGAACCAGAAATCAGTGGTCGGTAATCAGTGGTCAGTGATCAGTGGTTAGAAATGGGATGTTGTAGCATAATCTAAAATCGTCAATCGTAAATCGAAGGTTGATGGTTATTGGTTGGGGATCGCTCCTATTTTTCACATCCGAGTCTGTAGATAAAAAACAAGGATGAAAGGATAATGGCCATATACAGTATAAAGAACGGTTGAAACCCGAATGACTTAATGATCCAGCCACCCACCAAAGGAAAAAGGGCGGGCAGTATATTACCAACACCCGTGATGCCCGTGTACAAGGTGCGGTTTTCGGTTCCGGAGACTTCCAAGAGTACGCCGTTCATTGCGATGGTATAGGCGGTATAAATGATACCTCCGATAAAAAAAATAAAAATGAACGAAGGCATTGTGGACGATAAAAGAATAAACAACGGTAGGGCGAAAGCGAGTGCCGCACCCCCGTACAACAGATACCTGTATTTATACCTTCGTGCTAACAAGAACAACACAAATCCGGTTACCACGCTTCCAATAATCTTGTACAACAAAAAAGAACCGGTATCGCCCCCATCGGTTTTATACATTTCCTTGGCATACAGGATAATGAAAGGGAGCAGGGCCGTACTGATGCCCATACTATTGATGAACCCCAGAAAATATTTCAATTTTTTATTCACTTTCAATTCGGTTTTGACCAATTGATAAAAGTGTTTCGGGTTTTTGATCGTCAATCGGGAGGGCGTAACTTCCTTAATGTTCCAAAAGCCCAGCGATGATATCAGCAATGCCCCAAAGGCGATCAGGAACATATGTCCGTAATTGATAGGATAAATGGCCAGGTTTAAAACCTTTTTGGCGACCAAGGCAGAAAAAAACAGAATGAGGGCCGTTATGACCTGTCGGGTTGAGAAAAATGATTTGCGGGACCCCTGCATGATCGATTTCCCTAAAATGTCGGTATAGCTAACATTGGCAAAGGCACCACCGAACGAGAAAACACTGATCAAAACAAAGATCATCATTATAATAAAGGGTTCATCGAGCTTTGCTGAAAAATAAAGCATAAGCGCCAAACCCAATAAAGCGAATATCCTCGAATTGATGCCCAATAACAAAAACTTTTTCTTGTAGGGATGGTTGCTTACAAAAGGAGCGTAGAGTACTTGGGTAAAACTGGATCCACCGAGCATTATGGCCGTTAAGATCCCAATTTGCATGGCACTTCCCCCGGCATCGACAAGCATGGCCGGGATGATGGTGTCGACATCCATAAAGACCTGTGCCAAGGACAGAAAGCCTGCATGCCAGAGCAATGATTTGAAATTTCGCTTTGATATGGCCGTAGTGAGCTCCATTATCGATCGATCAATCCCTCAAGATCCGAACGTAGCTCTTCATAGGTCGCATAACTGCCGAATTTGAATTTTCGGTCCTGCCCCTTTAAGATCAAGGTCGCCGGAAGGGCCCCGAACCAGGTCGAACTTACCTTATCGGTCCATACATTATAGTTTTGGTCATTAAGCACCACAACCTCGGGTACAATGCCCTGTTTTTTAACAAAGGGATAGATATATGTTTTCAACCGCTTGGGATCTTCTAGACTGATCAAGAGTACTTTTACCTGCTTATCCTTATACTCCGTCGCCAATTGGTTGAAATGGGGTAACTCCCTGATACAGGGAGGACAGGCGGTTGACCAAAAATTGAGTACGGTGATCTCGTGGTCCTTGGCATTGATGATCTCTTCGATCTCAGAATAATGTTCGATGATCTCAATGGTGGCATTGGGATCCTTTTCCTTAAGGGTGCAGGAGCTTACTGCGGTCAAAAAAACTAAAATCAACAGGGAGGTGGTATTCTTCATAGGTATTCAATAGTTGATTGGCTTTGGGAACACTGCGAGTGATAGGGAGGCAGGCCCCATTAGGTCTGCGCTTTACGGTGTTTTCCCCATGCCCTTCAAAGTCAATAAAGTGTAGGGGCCCTAGTTTACCAAAATGGTGGGCACCATGGTTATCTTCGATTTTATGGAATTGGAAATCAAACAGGCCGCCTCTGATTTTTGAAGGATCCGTTCTGTTTTTTCCCGATCTTTTTCGTCTCTGATGGTGACCGAAGGTTCCAGCAAAATTTCGCTCATTACGAATTTGCCCTCGACACGTTCCAATGTTCCTTTTGATTTGCAACTGAAGGTTGAGAATTCCAATTTCGAATTTTCCGCAATCGCCAAAAAAGTGGTCATTAAACAACTGCTTACCGAAGCGGTGAACAAATGTTCGGGCGACCATATTCCTGGCATTCCTTTTGGGAACTCCGGTGGGGTGGCCACTTCGATACACGTGTTGGCATCCCTGATCAATTCAGGGGAACACATCACTCCTTTGCGGTCCTTGTTCCAGTTTACGTCGACATTATAATAGTGTGGTTCCATAGGGTATATTTTTTATGAAGTGTACAAAATCACCTCTTTTTGTCAAGGTTAAATAACACTGCAAGGTAGGGGTAAAAACAAAACTATTTTGTAACAAAAGTCACGTTTTTTTTGACCTGTGGCCAGTAGTGAAAAGTGTATGGATATGAGGCCGGGTTGTAGGTAGTTTACCCCAATTTACAGATTTGCTCCAAATTGTTGCGATCTAGTATTTTGATCTTACGGTCATCCACGGTAATGATCCCTTCCTTATTGAACTTTGATAGCGTATTGATTACACTTTCCTTGGAGTAGTCCAACATATTGGCCAACTCTACCCTCGACATGGGCAGTTCAAAAGCATCCGCATTGAAAATCGATCTAAAATCCAATAAAACATAGGCGAGGGCCCCGTCAATATTTTTTTGGGACAGGCTAGTAAGTCGATGTAATAATTGATTGCTCATCCCCGACATATGTTTGATCAAGCTTAAGGCAAAATCCCCATTATTTTTTATGAATCCCTCGAAAATATCCATACCAATAAAACTGACCTGGGCCTTGGTCAATGCCGTAGCGGTAAAATCGAGTTTCCGAAAGGCAAAGCAACAAACAATTCCTATGAAAGAATGTGATTGCAAAATGGTAACGGTCGTTTGCTTGGACTCGTTTATAATATCCAATTTAACCAACCCTTTGGTCAAATAAAGCACGTTATTCGCCAAAATACCCTTTTTAACAATATGTTCGCCAGGCTCAAAATAAATGTCGGTCTTATTATTTACCAATTCCTGTTTTTCATCATCGGTTAATAGGTTCAAACAATCCTTGGCGTGTACTATTTTATTATTGAGATTACCTTTTTGGGTTATAAAATTGGGCATAATAACGCTGATTGAAGGATTTTAATTTTAACACTTCATACTCGGTCATGTAAAATTACATCATAGGGCATAAAAAATACCATCTTATGGTAAAAGATGTGGTGGTGGTAATTGCTTTTCCACCCCTTTCTTGCGCCCTATCTTTGGATAAAGAACTTGAGTAGCATTTAAATTTCAAAATAATGAAAGAAGTAGCTTTAAAATGGTTGTTCCTGGTGTCTGTTTTTATTATGGTAGATTACCTGATTATGATTATCGTCGGTTGTGTCAGTGGCTATTTGGATTGCACTAGCACGTATTATGAATGTACGTTTTGTACCATTGGCAAATACTTAGTTGGGATATCCGCTATGTTGTTTGTCCTTATGATGGCAAACGATTTCAAATCAGTACGAAAGAACCTTAGGGCACACTAAAGGTTTAGGGAGTTTTGAAACCTAGTCCGTTCTCAAACCGATTTTCTTTGAAAATCACGTGAACTGACATTATGGTTCAGTGTTGGGCAAGGTCTTGAAAAAGTCCCATATCACATCGCAGGCAACGATGTCCCGATTCGTCTTCCCGATCCAGCGTTCTCCCAGATATTGTTTGCCACCAGGCCACGTATGTCCGCCCCCATCGATCTTGTATAATACCAAGGCCCCTTGGGTATCGCAATCGCCATATTCATCTACGCTGACGGTTGTGCCATCGTCGACGGTATTTGGTAAATTCACCGTATTCTTTTTGCTGGCGCAACCATTCTTTTCTTTCCAGAACCCAACGAACTCATCCGTAGAGACAATGTCACCCCTTGTTTTTCGAAAAACCTTCACAGTTCCGCCATCATAGGGGACCAGCGGGTCTTCCGTGCCGTTCATCACCATAACAGCCAACGGTTTTTGAGGGTTACACAAGGGTACGTAGTCTTTGGAGAGGGAGGCGGTCAAAATAGCACCACCCCTAAAAATATCGGCAGCATCGCATAACAAGCGGGCGGACATAAATCCACCGTTAGACATGCCCGTGGTGAATATACGTGTCGCATCGATCTTATATTTTTGTTTGATTTCATCCACGATGGCGGT